>NZ_JBHUAD010000156.1:0-9319 GCF_042789955.1 Oerskovia sp. NPDC056781 | reverse complement strand
GTCACGGGTCGCCGGCTCCTGTGCTGTCACAGGCGGTCGGGCTAGGCGCCCGCGCTCCGCGTCTCGGCTCCTTGGCTCGCATCGCCCCTGCCGCGGTTCGCGAGAGCGCGCGCCTGCGCGTGGAACGCCAGGATCTGCAGCTCGCTGCCCACGTCGACCGACCGCACGATCACGTCCTCGGGGAGCTGGAGCGCGCGCGGTGCGAAGTTCAGGATCTCCCGGACCCCCGCCTCGACGACCCGCTCCGCGACGTCCTGCGCCACGTGCGCCGGGGTCGCCAGGACGACGATCGTCACGTTCTCGCGGGCGAAGACCTCCTCGAGCGCGTCGACGTGCTCGATCACGAGCCCCGCGGCCTCGGTGCCGACCACGTCCGGCGAGGCGTCCAGCAGGGCCGCGACCTCGAACCCGCGCGTGCCGTAGCCCGAGTAGTTCGCGAGCGCGTGCCCGAGCGAACCGATGCCGACGATCGCGATCCGATGCTCGTCCTCGACCCCCAGGGCCGACGTGATGTAGGTCGCGAGCGAGTCGACGACGTAGCCCACGCCGCGCGTGCCGTAGGACCCCAGGAACGACAGGTCCTTGCGCAGCTGCGCCGACCCGACGCCCGCGAGCTCCGCGAGCTCGGTCGACGACGTCGTCTCGACGCCTCGCCCCTCGAGGTCGCGCAGCGCGCGCAGGTACGCGGGAAGTCGCGCCACGGTCGCGCCAGGAATACCGGTATCACCCAGGGTCTCTGCCACCCGAACCACCCATGCTTCGTCGTGTCGTCGTCGCTGACGCTCTCGCTGTCCTGCTGTCTCGGATCATCCCAGGCTCGGCGCCCGGGGACGGAACGTCAGCCGGTGGCGCGCCGCCGCGAGAGCGCTCTGGCGAGCCTCGCTCCGTCGACCTGCCAGAACCCCTGCTGGACGCCGTCCACCGTCACGACGGGGACGTAGTCACCGTACTGCGCCGCGAGGACGCCCGACGGGTCGGAGTCCACGTCGACCTCGGTCCAGCCCACGCCCTGGTCGGCGCACACCGCCCCGACCACCTCGCGGGCCTCCTCGCACAGGTGGCACCCGACGCGGCCGTAGAGCACGACGCGCACGGGCGCGCTCGTGGCCTGGTCTGCGTCATGTCCGGCGGCGGGCTCAGGAACCTGTCCTGCGGCGGGATCTGCGGGGCTCACGACCCCAGCCTACGCATCTCGGACACCCCCTCACGCCGCCCGGCCGGCGCCCCTGCCCGGTGGGCGCCGTCGGCGAGGGTCTGCGAGCGCCGATAGAGTGGACGACATGCCGACGTCTGCTCCTGGGTCCACCCATCCCACGGCAGCCTTCTTCGACGTCGACAACACCATCATCCGGGGCGCCAGCTCGTTCCACCTGGCACGGGCGCTGTACCAGCGGGGCTTCTTCTCCACCCCGGACCTCGTGACGTTCGCCTTCCACCAGGCGCGCTACCTCCTGCTCGGCGAGAACAAGCGCCAGATCGACCAGGTCCGCACCCGGGCCCTCGACCTCGTCGCGGGCCGCTCGGTCGCGGAGGTCGTCGCGATCGGCGAGGAGGTCTACGACCAGGTCCTCGCGCTGCGCATCTACCCCGGCACCCAGAAGCTCCTCGACGAGCACATCGCGGCCGGCCACCAGGTGTGGCTCGTGTCCGCGACCCCGCTCGAGATCGGGCAGCTCATCGCGCGTCGTCTCGGGGCGACGGGAGCGCTGGGCACGGTCGCCGAGCACGAGGAAGGCCTCTACACGGGGCGCCTCGTGGGCGACATGATGCACGGGCGGGCCAAGGCCGCGGGCGTCCGGGAGCTCTCGGAACGGCACGGGATCGACCTGTCGGCGTCGTACGCGTACGGCGACTCGCTCAACGACGTGACCATGATGCAGGCCGTCGGCCACCCGTGCGCGATCAACCCCGACGCACGCCTGCGCCGGCACGCCAAGGACGTGGGCTGGCCGATCCGCGAGTTCCGCGGGCGTCGGCGGCGGGTCGCGGGCCGAGGGCTCAAGACCGCGAGCTGGGCCGGGGCCGCGTGGGTCCTGGGGCTCGTGCTGCGCTCGATCCGCCGCTCGATCAAGGGCCGCGCCGGTCTCTGACTGCGCGCCGAGTGTGCAGTTCGGGTCGTCCCGGAACACCGGCAACAGCCCGAAGTGCACGCTCGGTGAGCGAGCCGCCCGGCGGGAGAGCTCCAGGCATGCGAAGAGCCCGGCACCCCTGGGGGTTCCGGGCTCTCGCGACAACCTGCGCGTGACCGCGCAGCGCTGCTACTTCTTGTTGCGACGCTGGTGGCGCGTCTTGCGAAGCAGCTTGCGGTGCTTCTTCTTGGCCATACGCTTGCGGCGCTTCTTGATGACGGAGCCCATGGGTCCTCACAATGCTGGATCGGTGTGCGATCGGGATCGCCCCGATCATGGTGGTCCACGGCTGATCGGGAACCGACCAACACGAGAAAAAGTCCGTCTCCTAGACTACCTGCTCCCGGCGGGTGGCCCGAAATCGACGCCGGGTGACGTCGTCGGGCCGCGCGGGCGGTGCACCCGGCGAGGCGCGGGTCAGTCGAAGTGCGCGTCGAGCCCCAGGAGCGGGAAGACGGCCTTGCGGGTCGCGACCACGGCGCGGTCCACCTCGTCCTCGGGGTCGTAGCCCTTGCCCCACGGCGTGAAGTCGACGTCGCCGTCCCCCATGAGCGCGGGCGTCTCGCGGTGCGCGACCGCGCTGATGTGGTCCCGCCACGCGCCCGGGACGGGTGTCGAGGGGGCGACGGGCGCGTGCACGACCTCGGCCACGACGTTCGACCACGCGTACGGGACGACCGACGTGACCGAGTACCCGCCCCCGCCCAGGGCGACCCAGCGGCCCTCCGCGAGCTCGTGCGCGAGCTCGTGGACCCAGTGCACGGCCGCGCGCTGCGCGTCGACGCTCACGTCGAGGTCGCTCAGCGGGTCGTGCCCGTGCGCGTCGCAGCCGTGCTGGGACACGACGACCTGGGGCCGGAACGCCCTGAGCACGGGAGGCACCACGGCGTCCACGGCCCGGAGCCAGCGCTCGCCGTCGGTGCGACGAGGCAGGGCGACGTTGACCGCGGTCCCCGTGGCCCCGGGCCCACCGGTGTCGGTGGCGTGCCCGGTACCGGGGAACAGGGTGGCGCCGCTCTGGTGCACCGAGACGGTCAGGACCCGCGGGTCGTCCCAGAACGCCTGCTCGACCCCGTCGCCGTGGTGCGCGTCGAGGTCGACGTACGCGACGCGCTCGGCCCCGTCGTCGAGCAGCCGGCGGACCGCTGCCGCGGCGTCGTTGTAGATGCAGAAGCCCGACGCCGCCCCGCGCTGGGCGTGGTGCATGCCCCCGGCGATGTTGACCGCGTGCAGCGCACGGCCCGACCACACGGCGCCGGCGGCCTCGTACGAGCCGGACAGGATCCGGGCCGCGGCCTCGTGCATGCCCGCGAAGACAGGGTCGTCCTCGGTGCCCAGGCCCAGTGCGGGGTTCTCGACACCGTGCTCCGAGGCGGCGTGGACCGCGGCGACGTAGGCGGGGTCGTGCACCAGACCGAGCACCTCGTCGGACGCGGGCGACGTGCCGACGACCTCGACGCCCGGCGCGTCGAGCAGCCCCAGCGCCCGTACGAGGCGCATCGTCAGGTCGAGCCTGGTCGGGGACATGGGGTGCCCGTGCCCGAAGTCGTAGCCCAGCAGGTCCGGGCTCCACACGACCTGGGCGGCGAACGGCACGGTGTCTGGCTCGGTCACGTGCGCTCCTCGGTCCGGCGGGTCGTCCGGGTCGTCGGTCCGTGCGGCCGGTGCCCGGCGCACGGTCCCGCACCGCGCGCGGCGGCCTCGGTGGCGGGCAGGAGACACGGTATCCCCCCGGCGGCCCGACGGCGCCCCGCGGTTCAGCCGGTGGGCACCCGTGCTCCTGTGGCAGAGTTGGGCGACACATCGGCACGCACGGCGCCCGGTTCGGTCCCGCAGGGGACCCGGCGCCACCCGTCCACCCGGACGAGGACGCACGGACAGGGAGACGGAGGACCGATGGCCCAGGGCGTCTCCGGGCGTTTCTTCGCAGGGCGCGAGCTGGTCGACCGCCTCGCCCGCCACTCCCCCGCCCGCCTCGCCGTGACGGTCTTCGCGGCCGTGATCTCGCTGTTCACGCTGCTCCTCATGGCGCCGTGGGCCACGACGTCCGGGAAGTCGGCGCCGTTCATCGACGCGCTGTTCACGGCGACGTCGGCCGTGTGCGTCACGGGCCTCGTGGTCGTCCCGACCGGGACGTACTGGTCCACGTACGGGCAGGTCGTGATCCTCGTGGGCATCAAGATCGGCGGCCTGGGCGTCATGACGCTCGCCTCGATCCTCGGCATGGCGGTGTCGCGCCGCATCGGCCTCACGCAGAAGCTGCTCACCGCCTCGGAGACCAAGACGACGCGCCTCGGCGAGGTCGGCTCGCTCGTCCGGGTCGTCATCATCACCTCGACGACCATCGAGCTGACCATCGCGCTCCTGCTCCTTCCTCGGTTCATCGTGCTCGAGGAGACGTTCGGCGAGGCGGCCTGGCACGGGCTGTTCTACGGGATCTCGGCGTTCAACAACGCGGGCTTCATCCCGACGGCCGAGGGCCTGACACCCTACGTGGGCGACTGGATGCTGCTCATGCCGATCATCGTCGGCGTCTTCATCGGGTCGCTCGGCTTCCCCGTGATCCTCAACATCATGCGCAACCGCAGGCGCGCCGCGCGGTGGAGCCTGCACACCAAGCTGACGCTCACGACGAGCGCGGTCCTGGTCGTCGTGGCGGTGGTCCTGTTCGCGGCGTTCGAGTGGACCAACGAGAAGACCCTGGGGCCGCTGAGCCTCAACGAGAAGATCCTCGCCTCGCTCTTCGCCGGGGTCATGCCCCGCTCCGCGGGCTTCTCGACGATCGACATCAACGGCATGCACGAGTCGAGCTGGCTCATCACCGACGCGCTCATGTTCGTCGGAGGCGGCAGCGCCTCGACCGCGGGCGGTATCAAGGTCACGACCCTCGCGGTCATGCTGCTCGCGATCGTCTCGGAGGCCCGCGGTGACCGCGACCTGGAGGCCTTCGGGCGACGCGTCCCGCGCGAGACCCTGCGGCTCGCGGTCGCCGTGTCCTTCATCGGCGCCACCGCGGTGCTCGTCGCGAGCCTCCTGCTCCTGGAGATCACGGGCTGGACCCTCGACGTGATCCTCTTCGAGACCATCTCGGCGTTCGCGACCGTCGGACTCTCGACGGGCGTGACCGCGGACCTGCCCACCGCCGGCAAGTACGTGCTCGTCGTGTTGATGTTCATCGGCCGGACCGGGACCATGACGCTGGCGGCGGCGCTCGCGCTGCGCGACCGGCGCCGCGTCATCCGCTACCCCGAGGAACGCCCGATCATCGGCTGACCGGCCCGGGCCGGCCCCGCGCAGATCCCTCAGACCTCTCAGAACCCTCCCGACGAAAGGCTCCCAGGTGCCCGACAAGAAGGCCCCCGAGAAGAACGCGGGCGTGCTCGTGATCGGCCTCGGCCGGTTCGGGTCCGCGATCGCGGCGACGCTCGACCGGCTCGGCCAGGACGTGCTCGCGGTCGAGCGCTCCCCCGAGCTCATCGCGCAGTGGTCGGGCCAGATCCCCCTGGTCGAGGCCGACGCCTCGAACCCGACCGCGCTGGAGCAGCTCGGCGCCCGTGACTTCCCCGTGGCCGTGGTCGGTGTGGGGACCTCGCTCGAGGCGAGCGTGCTCATCACGGGCAACCTGGTGGACCTCGGGACCCCGCAGATCTGGGCCAAGGCCATCTCGGCCGAGCACGGCCGCATCCTGCAGCGCATCGGCGCGCACCACGTGGTCTTCCCCGAGGCCGACGCGGGCAGCCGCGTCGCGCACCTGGTCTCGGGCAAGCTGCTCGACTACATCGAGGTCGAGGACGGCTTCACGATCGTCAAGATGCGTCCCCCGAAGGAGACGCAGGGCTTCACGATCGAGCAGACGAAGGTCCGCGAGCGCTACGGCGTGACGATCATCGGCGTGAAGTCCCCGGGGCAGGACTTCGTGTACGCGGAGCCGACCACGCGCATCTCGGCGAACGACCTGCTCATCGTCTCGGGGCACGCCGAGCTGCTCGAACGGTTCGCGGCCCGCCCCTGAGGCGTCCCGCCGCGGTGCCGCGCAGGTGGCGGCGCCCGCCCCAGCAGCCCGACGGCGGCGCTCAGGTCGAGCGCGCGCGTCGCCGTCGTCGGCGGGAACCCGTGACCGTGACGACGCCCGTGACGACCAGCGCACCGGCGCCCGCGAGCACGCCCACGACCGCCGTGCCGGTGAGCGCCAGGTCGTCGGCGGCAGGGACTCCCGCCTGGACGCCACCCGCCCCGGGAAGAGGACCCGTGGCGGCCAGCTCGGCGCCGCCGGGGCCCGCGCCAGGTTCCGCTCCGGTCTCGGTCCCGCCGCCGGTACCGGAGCCGCCGCCAGGACCGGTCCCGCCGCCGGGTTCGGTGCCAGGGCCCGTCGGTCCCGACACCTCGAACCCGGCCGTGTCGAGGTACGTACCGGTCGCGGGGTCCGTCACGCGGACGACGTGCGTCCCGGGCCGCACCGCACCGGGCAGCCGCGTCGAGAGCTCGAACGTGCCGGCGGCGAGAGCGACCACGGTGGCGAGCCGCACGGGCGGCGCGTAGGCCGAGCGGAGGTCGACGTCGTACGTCGCGAAGGGCACCAGCCCGTATCCGCGCACGACCAGCGCCCCACCTGCGACCGCGGTCCCGGGGTCCGCCTCGACCTGCGACCGGCTGGTGATCCCGGAGACGTCCACCTCGAGGCCCACACCCTGGGGGTCGGGGGCACCCGACGAGCTCACGAGGCCCGCGGTCGCGGGCAGCGCACCGACGATCAGGCCGACGACCGTCAGGAGCGCAGCTGTCGTCCCTGCGAACACACGGGTGCCTACCCGTGGGGCCATGCGTCGCACCCGCGAACTCCTTCGTCGCTTCTCGCCCCCGAGCGCGCCGATCCTCCCACGGGGGCGCGGCCCTCCGGAAGGGGGCAGCGGGTGAGAAACCGCGAGCCAGGCGCCGGCCGCTACTCCGTGCGGCGCCGCAGCGTCAGCGTGCCCAGCACGATCGCCCCGACGATGAACGCGACGATGACGGCGACGGCGCCGCTCACGTCCGCGAAGGTCCCGCCCGCCGCGACGTCCTGCAACGCCGAGACGCCGTACGTCAGGGGCAGCACGCGGCTGATCGCCTCGAGCACCGCAGGCATCTCGTCGCGGGGCATGAGGAGCCCGCACGTGATGAGCTGCGGGAAGAGGATCACGGGCATGAGCTGGACGGCCTGGAACTCCGACCGGGCCAGGGCCGAGGCCGCGAGGCCCAGGCACGACCCGAGGATCGCGTCGAGCACCGCGACGAGCACGACGACCCACACCGGCCCCGACACGTCCATGCCGCAGACCCACACGGCGAACGCCACGACGACGAGGGCCTGCACGGTCGCGAGCAGCGCGAACGCCAGGGCGTACCCGCCCACGAAGTCCCCCTTGCCCAGGGGCATGGTCATGAGCCGTTCGAGCGTCCCGGACTGGCGCTCGCGCAGGGTCGTGACGCTCGTGACGAGGAACATGATGATCATGGGGAACAGGCCCACGAGGATCGGGCCGAACTGGTCGAGCACGGGCGTGCCGTCGAACATCCACGCGATGAGGCCCAGCAGCACGCACGGCAGCACGACGAGCAGCGCGATGGTCCGCGGGTCGTGGCGGATCTGGCGCAGGACCCTGCCCGCGGTCGCGAGGGTCAGTCGCGGGCTGACCGCCCGCGGCGCCCGCCGAACCGGTACGTTCGCCCTCTCCCCCCGGGACGCGCCCGTCGCGACGGTGGCCGCGCTGCGCGCGTCGTGCGTGCTCATGACGCCTCCCCTCCGGGGTGACGCGGACTCCTGACGGGTGCGGCGCCGTCGGGCACGGACGCATCCTCGACGAGGCGCAGGAACGCGTGCTCGACGTCGTGCGCGCCCGTGCGCTCCAGGAGCCCGGGCAGGGTGTCGTCCGCGAGCAGGCGGCCGTCGCGCAGCAGCAGGAGCCGGTCGCAGCGCGTCGCCTCGTCCATGACGTGCGACGACACGAGCAGCGACGTGCCGGCGTCGCGCAGCCGGGCGAACAGGTCCCACAGGTCGCGGCGCAGGACGGGGTCGAGGCCGACGGTGGGCTCGTCGAGCACGAGCAGCCGCGGCTCGCCCAGGAGGGCGGCCGCGAGCGAGACGCGCGAGCGTTCGCCCCCTGACAGCGTGCCGACGCGGCGGCGCGCGTGCCGGGCGAGGTCCACGGCGTCGATCACGCGCGAGACGTCGCGGGGGCCCGCCCCGAGGATCGAGGCGAAGTAGCGCAGGTTCTCGGTCACGCCGAGGTCGGCGTAGACGCTCGGCGACTGGGTCACGTACCCGACCTGGTGGCGCAGCGTCGGGTCCCCCGCGGCCCGCCCGAGCACGTGCGCGGTCCCGGCCGTGACCACCTGGACCCCGACGAGCGTGCGCAGGAGCGTGGTCTTGCCGCTGCCGCTCGGTCCGAGGAGCCCGACGATCTGCCGCTCGGGCACCGTGAGGTCGAGCGCGTGCAGCACCGTGGTCCCGCCGCGGTCGACACGCAGGCCCTGGACGCTGATGACGGGCTCGCTATTCCCCATGTGAGGAATTGTGCTCCTCGTGCGGACCCGGCGCAAGACCCTCGTCCACCCCTTCGAGGAAGCGCTGGAGCGTCGGGGCGATCGAGAGCGCCAGCTCGTCGGCCGGCATCGACGCCACGGGCTCGATCCGCAGCAGGTGACGCGCGACGAGCACCCCGAGCACCTGGCTCGCGACCAGGCTCACCCGACGGGCCGCGACCGCGCGCGGCAGGAGTGTCGCGACCTGGTCGAACACCGTCCGCTGGAGGTAGCGCGGCAGCTCCTGGACGTGCTCGTCCGCCGAGAGCATCCCCGACAGCACGAGCCGGAGCTGGACCTGGCCGTCCGGGGCGTCCCACACCGCGAGGACCGTGCGGGCCAGCCGCTCGCCCAGCCCGTCGAGCCCGCCCTGCGCGAACCGGCCCGCGAGCGCCTGCGGGTCCGCCCCCGCAGGGACGAGCGAGGCCGCGAACAGCTCGCCCTTGCCGTCGAAGTAGTGCCGGATGAGGCCGGGGTCCACCCCCGCCGCCCGGGCCACGCCGCGCAGGCTCACCGCGTCGAACCCCTTGGCGGCGAACTCCTCGCGCGCCGCGGCCACGATCGACGCCCGGGTGTCCTCACCTGCGGGCCGACGGCCGCGTCTCACCGCACCAGCGCTCATGCCCCGATTG
>NZ_JBHUAD010000155.1:0-9370 GCF_042789955.1 Oerskovia sp. NPDC056781 | reverse complement strand
CCGGGGTCCTGAAGCATGCCGTCACCCTCGGCGACAGAACGCGTCACCCTCGGCGGGTGTGTCCGTCACCCTCGGCGACAGAACGCGTCACCCTCGGCGGGCGAGCGAGCGACGAGCAGACCGTCCCTCAGTACGACGACGACGAGTACACCGTCGCCGAGCCGCCACCGCGCTGCGAACGACCACGGCCGCCACGACGACGAGCCTGCGCACCAGCGCCGCCCTCACCGCCCTGCGCCGACTGGCCGCGGCCGCCCTGGGCGCGCTGCGCCGTCGGGCCTGCGGACTTGGCCGGGGCCGACGTGCGGGCCGCACGCGACCCACCGTTGCGCGACGGCGTGCCGCGCTTGGCCTGCGTCTGCGGCGGCGTGATGTCCGCAGGACGGACGTACTCGGCGACCTCGCCGACGAGCGCCGTGATGGCCGCGTCACCGGGGGCGACGGGCTGCGGCTGTGCCGTGATCTTCGCCTTGCGGGTCAGGTCCTTCACGTCGTTGCGCTGCTCGGGGAGCATGACGGTCACGACGACGCCCTCGGAGCCGGCGCGAGCCGTACGGCCCGAGCGGTGCAGGTACGCCTTGTGCTCGGCCGGCGGGTCCACGTGGACGACCAGCTCGATCTCGTCGACGTGGATGCCGCGCGCGGCGATGTCGGTCGCGACGAGCACGCGGACCGACCCGTTCGAGAACGCCTCGAGGTTGCGCTCACGCGCACCCTGGCCGAGGTTGCCGTGCAGGTCGACCGAAGGGATGCCCTGTGCCGTGAGCTGCTTCGCGAGCTTCTTCGCCTGGTGCTTGGTGCGCGTGAACAGGACGCGACGGCCCGTGCCCGACGCGAGCTGCTGCACGACGTCCTTCTTCGCGTCCGCGTCACGCACCGCGAAGATGTGGTGCGTCATGTTGGAGACGGGCGACTCGGCGGAGTCCACCGAGTGGCTCACCGGGTTGCTCAGGTACCGCTTGACGAGCTGGTCCACTCCGTTGTCGAGCGTCGCGGAGAACAGCAGGCGCTGGCCGCGCGTCGGGGTCTTGTCCATGATGCGCTTGACGCCGGGCAGGAAGCCCAGGTCGGCCATGTGGTCGGCCTCGTCGAGGACCGTGATCTCGATGCCGTCGAGCGACAGGACGCGCTGGTTGAGCAGGTCCTCGAGGCGTCCCGGGCAGGCGATGACGATGTCGACGCCCGCGTTCAGCGCGCTGACCTGACGGCTCTGCGCGACGCCACCGAAGATGGTCGTCGTGTTCAGGCCCAGGGCCTTCGCGAGCGGCTCCATCGTGGCGTTGATCTGGTTGGCGAGCTCACGCGTCGGGCACAGGACCAGGGCGCGGGGGCGACGGGCGGCACGACGCGTGTCCGACTGGGACAGGCGCGTGACGACCGGCAGCGAGAACGCGAGGGTCTTGCCCGAGCCCGTGCGGCCACGGCCCAGGACGTCGCGGCCCTTGAGCGTGTCCGGCAGCGACGCCACCTGGATGGGGAACGGCGACTCGATGCCCTGGCTGGAGAGCTCGCGGACCACCGTGGTGGGGATCGCGAAGTCGTTGAAGGTCAGGCCCTCGGGCACGACCGTCGGGACCGACGAACGCACGGGGGCAGGACGCTGCTCGCGCTGCTCGCGGGGAGCACGCTGCTCGCGGTTGCCACCGGCGGGGCGGCCCTGGCCTGCGCCACGACCGTCGCGCGAGTCGCGCTCACGGACCGGGCGGCCGTCGCGGGTCACCTTGGCGGGACGCGAGTCGCGGTTGTCACGCTCGTCGCGGGAGTCTCGGGCCGGACGGGCCCGGTCGTCGCGACCCGGGCGGTTGGTGTCGCGGGACTGCTGTCCCTGCGACTGGTTGGAACGGGGGGCTGCGGCGTTCGGGCGCACGGCAGCACGAATGGGGTTGTTCAAGGGTTTGCCTCTCGGGCGTAGGGTCGGGGTTCGCCGCAAGAAATCCAGGGAACTCCACGACGCTGGGCGCGCAGAGATGCGCAGCCACGGTCCCCACTCTCTCATGACTGGGGCGCACGTGCGTCGATGGTGATCGACGTCTCCACATCCCTCACCGATCCCTCACCTCCCCGGTGGCTCACCCAGGGGCTCGCCCGGACCTCTCACCTCCCGCACGTGCGGGCGTGGTGGAATGTCGCCCGTGGACTTCATGAGCTCCGTGGGCGACGTCATCGGTCAGATCTGGTCGGCGGCCACCACTCCCGTGCCCGCACCGGCCTCGGCGGTCGTGCTGTCGATGTCGCTCGTCGCGCTCATCGTCGTGGTGTTCACGCCCATCTGGCGGGTCGCGCGGCACGTCGTGACGATCGCGCACGAGGGCGCGCACGCCATCGCGGCCCTGCTCACCGGGCGGCGCCTGACGGGCATCCGCCTGCACTCCGACACGTCGGGCCTCACGGTCTCCTACGGCAGGCCGCGCGGCTTCGGCATGGTACTCACGGCCTTCATGGGCTATGTCGGCCCAGGCCTCGTAGGCCTCGGGGCGGCCGCGCTGCTGCGGGCGGGCTACGCCGTCGGGCTCCTGTGGCTCCTCGTGCTGCTGCTGACCCTGATGCTGCTGCAGATCCGCAACTGGTTCGGCCTGTGGTCGGTGCTGGTGAGCGGCGTGGCTCTCGTCGTCGTGTCCTGGGCCGCGACGCCGCCCATGCAGAGCGCGGTGGCGTACGCCGTGACGTGGTTCCTGCTGCTGGGCGCGATCCGGCCCGTCCTGGAGCTGCAGATATCCCGCAGCCGCGGCAAGGCCCGCCAGTCCGACGCCGACATGCTCGCGCGGCTCACCGGCATCCCCGGGCTCGTGTGGGTCGGGGTGTTCCTGCTCGTGACCGTCGGCGCGGCCGTCCTGGGCGGGTACTGGATCGTGTCGCCGGCGGCTGCGTGAGCCGGACGGCCCACCGCAGCGGGTGACGACCCCAGGGCGAGCCGCACCCACCCTGCCTAGCATCGGGGCATGGCACCCTTCCCCGTGGTCTCCGCGGTCTCGCTCGCCGCTCTGCTCGGCTCGTCCGGCGTCGTGCACCTGGTACGCCCGCAGGTCTTCGAGCCCTTGATCCCCGACGCCCTCGGAGCCCCTCGCCCGTGGGTCACGTGGAGCGGCGTGGCGGAGCTGGCGTGCGCGACGGCGCTGCTCGTCCCCGCGACGCGTCGCGCCGGCGGCCTGGCGAGCGCCGCGCTGCTGGTCGCCGTCTTCCCCGGGAACGTGAAGATGGCGCTCGACTCGCACCCCGGGGCCCGGTCGTGGGCCCGCAGGCCCGTGGTGGCCTGGGGGCGCCTACCGGTCCAGGTGCCGCTCGTGGCGTGGGCGGTGGGGGTCTCGCGACGGGGGTGAGCAGGTCCGACGCCCTCCCCGCACGACGACGGGCCGCCCGCTGCGTGCGGACGGCCCGTCGGGATGATCGGGTGCGCAGCCCTGGCCGGGCCGGGAACCTTCCGAGGAGGAGGGGGGTCGGCTCCCGGGACGGGCGGGCCGCGCAGCCGGTCGAGACGTGGTGCGGGCTGTCAGGCCCCGCAGGTGGTGCCGGTCAGGCCTGCGGCGTGAGGACGAACCCGGGTCCCTCGGTCGCACGAGGGTCGGTGTCGAGCGTGAGGTTCGCGAGCGCGATCGAGGTGGTCGGCTCGACGAACACTCGTGCGTCGCCGCTCTCGACGACGGTGTCGTCAGGCTGCGGGCTCGGGACGAGGGCCAGCTCGAAGTCGCCGGACTGCGGCGCCGACTCGGCGATCCGGAGGCCGCCGCCGTCGGGCACTCCGGCCCGCGTGGTGAGGTCCTGGACTGCATCGCGGGCGTTGTCGGTCAGGGTGAGCATGGGAGCTCCTCTCGGTTGCCTGGGGACGCACGGGCAGTCTTGCGACGAACCCTCGGCGTGCGCCTTTCGGTTGCCTCCAACCAAACAAGGATCGGGCCCGATCGCAAGGTCGGGGACCGATTCACGGCGTGTCTCTCACCCAGTGGGATCGAGCGCGACAAGCCCTCGCGGATCGCGTTAGGGTCCGCGCCCGCGGGGCTGGCGCTGGCGTCGTGGCCGCCGCGATGCTCGCTGCGGGCTGCCACCTCCACGCGGGCGACGGAGAACCGGCGCACTGGGGCGCACCCAGCCCGACGGCCCCGCTCACCCGTGGGCGCGTCGCCGCAGGCGGGGGCTCGGCGCGTAGACTCTGCGCGGGCCCTGGCGGCGTCTCGGACGAGGCGCATGCACGGCGCCCGGGCCTCTAGCTCAATGGCAGAGCTGCGGACTTTTAATCCGTAGGTTGTGGGTTCGAGTCCCACGGGGCCCACCGCTCTGAGTCACCGCACCGGCCGCTTCCCCTCGAAGAACCGGTCGAGGTCTGCCCGTCGCAGCGCCCCGGCGACGCCGCCGGCGGTGAGCTCTGCGACGAGCCGCCGTGACAGGTCGCGCAGGGGCTCGTTGTTCACGCTCGAGTGGTGGCACATGAGGTCGAACGCCTCGTCGGCAGGCAGCCCGTAGATCGCCATGACGGCGCCCTTGGCCTGCTCGATCGTGGAGCGGCTCGCGGAGGACGCCCGGATCGCGGCGGTGGCCTCGCGCTGGGCGAGCTCGCGCTGCGTCGTCGTGAGGTCGATGAAGTAGCCCGAGACGTGCGTGGTCTCGCCCGTGCGACGGTCGAGCCGTCCGCGCCCGACGACGCCGAGCGTCCGCGTCCTTCCCTGTGCGTCGACGATGCGGTGGACGGAGCTGAAGGGTTCGCCCGTGGCGACGGCGGCGAGCAGGACGTCCTCGACGCGTTCGCGGTCCTCGGGGTGCCTGTGCGCGAGCATGAGCGCGGTCGTGGGCATGATCTCGCCGGGCCGGAAGCCGTGCATGGCGTACAGCTCGTCGGACCACCACCAGCTCTGGTCGGACACGTCGAGGATGAACTGGCCGACGATCTGTGGTGCACCGCGCAGCAGGGCCTCGGCGAGCTCGGGGTCGAACCGGCGAGACGGGTTGTACGAAGTGGTCAAGTAGGCCCCCAGGGCATGGGAAAGGAGCGGGCCTACTTCCAGACTCCTCGGTGATACTAGCCCGGATCCGTTGCCTCACCAGCGAGGACAGCGTCCCGACGGCGGAGCGCCCGCGCGTGGGCAGGCTCGCGGTCGCGTGGGTCGGGGAACGACGAAGCCCCCGCTGGCCGGGGCCGAGCGGGGGCTTCGTGAACGTTAGGTGGTGGCGCGATGCAGGGGGTACTTCGCGCCACCGAGGAAGACATTACCCCCTAGGAGCGGGTGTTGACGAACCGCGTTCGGATGGCGGGCGATCGGACGCACTCCTTCCGATATCGACCCTCGCGCTGCGCGTCGGACTCCCCTCGTCGTCGACGATCTCGGCCGCGAGGAGCCCGGGGCCCAGGTTCTGGCCGGGCTCCGTCCGGGACCGTGCGCGAATGACGACTGACTCGCACGTCCCATGCATAGAGGGGGTGACGTCCCACTCAGTGAGCACCGTCGGCATTCCCAGGATCGACACCTAGGGTTTGCCTTACGCCCGCCCCCTGTGTGGCATAAAACACCACGTACCAGGAGGTTCTTCGAATTGCGGGCAGCGGCCTCCTATGTGCAGAGTGGGACAATGGTATGGGTTACGGTAGGGCTGGTTCTCGTGGTGCTCGGCGTGTCACTCGCCGTGCGCGCCGCGTGGGCCGTGCGTGCCGGTGAGCAGCGCGGGCACTCCAGCTCCGGCGGTCACGGCATGGGCATCGCCCTCGGCGCCGGCATCGCCTTCTGGGGTGCCGTGATCACCACGATCGCGCTCATCGTCAACAACAGCTGACCTCCGAACCAGCTGCCCAGCCCCTGCTCCGACCTGTCAGGATCGAACGCATGAAGCGATCCTTCGACGACCTCGTCTCCGAAGCAGCCTCCGTCTCCGTCGACGGCTGGGACTTCTCCTGGCTCGACGGCCGCGCGACAGAGCAACGTCCGTCCTGGGGCTACGCACGCTCGATGGGCGAGCGCATGGCCACCGCGAGCGCGGCCCTCGACGTCCAGACGGGCGGCGGCGAGGTCCTCGCCTCGGTCCCCCGGTTCCCCCGACTGACCGTCGCGACCGAGGGCTGGCCCCCGAACGTCACCCAGGCCACGAGGCTCCTGCACCCGCTCGGCGTCGCGGTCGTCGCCGACGCGGACGAGCCACCACTGCCGTTCGCGGACGAGGCGTTCGACCTCGTCGTGAGCCGCCACCCCGTGAAGCCGTGGTGGTCCGAGATCGCGCGCGTCCTCGCCCGGGGCGGTACGTACTTCGCGCAGCACGTCGGCCCCTACAGCGTGTTCGAGCTCGTCGAGTACTTCCTGGGCCCGCAGCCCGAGGAGGTCCGCAACGGCCGCCACCCCGACGACGACCGCGCCGCTGCCGAGGCGGCCGGGCTCGAGGTCGTCGACCTGCGGTTCGAGGAGCTGCGCACCGAGTTCTTCGACGTCGGCGCGGTGATCTACTTCCTGCGGAAGGTCGTGTGGATGGTCCCGGGGTTCACCGTCGAGGAGTACCGCCCGCAGCTCGCTGCGCTGCACGAGCAGATCGAGGCCGAGGGACCTTTCGTCGCGACGACGACGCGCTTCCTGGTCGAGGCGCGCAAGCCGGGCTGACCGCCCGGACGAGAGCGCCGCCGTCGGGCCGGGTGGGGAGGTGTCGCCCTTGACACCCCGGCCGAGCCACCGGCGTCGGCGCCGGCGTGGTCGAGCGGGTTCAGCTGCCGAGCCCCGCGTTCCCCCGCGTCAGGTCTCCGAGGGCCGCGAGCGCCCGACGCTTGCGGTCCGCGGGGTCGATCGTCCGTTCGTCCCCCGGGTTGGCACGGCGCACGGGCTTGCCTGCGCGGTCGCCGGACTCGACGGTGCGGGGCATGCCGGGCGCGCCGGCCGCCCGCGTGGTGGACCGGGAGCGCCGGTGCGGGGTGCTCGGGGCGAGGAAGTAGGGGCGTTGGGTGCTCATGGGCTCTCCTCGGGTCGTCACCGCCCCGCTGCCGGGGCCGTGGTGTCGATCCTGAAGCACTGTCGTTTCGTCCGTGTTGCGAGCGCAGGACATCGAGGTGTCGTCCGCACGACGCTCCGGCCGACCACCGGCCAGTAGCCTCCTCGCATGACGACGCACGAGCGCGAGATCACGTCCTCGGTCGACCTGTGCCTGCCGGACGGCCGGCTGAACCCGGACGCGGTCGGGTGGACGCGCACCCCGCTGCACCGCGCGAACCTGCGCGGGTGGGGGCGGACCAAGCGCTGGGAGTACTGGGGCGTGACGACGCCGACCCACGTGGTCGGGATCGTCGCGTCCTCGATCGACTACGCGGGCGTCCACGGTCTGTACGTCCTGGACCGGGCGACGGGCGAGGAGACGGTGACCGACGTCGTGGTGCCCCTGGCCCGGGGTGTGCTCATGCCCGAGCGCAGCGGCGTCGGCCGCGTCGGGGCGCACGCGAAGGACCTCGCGATCGCGATCGAGCAGCGCCCCGAGGCCACCCGCATCAGGGCGGCGTCGCGCGACGTGAGCCTCGACCTGACCGTCCCGCTGCCGCCCGGGCACGAGTCGCTGGGGGTCGTCGTCCCGTGGAGCGACCGGCTGTTCCAGTACACGCTCAAGGACGTGGCTCGTCCGGTCCACGGCGCGCTCACGGTGCGCGGCACACGGCACGACGTCAGCGCCGACGACTCGTTCGCGGTGCTCGACCACGGGCGCGGCCGGTGGCCCTACGCCATGACGTGGAACTGGGCCGCGGGCAGCGGGCACGGCCGCGGCATCCAGCTCGGCGGCGGGTGGACGGACGGCACGGGCGCCACGGAGAACGCGCTCCTGCTGGACGGGCGGATCCACAAGATCGGCGCGACGCTCGACTGGACGTACGACCGTACGGACCGGCTCGCCCCGTGGCACGTCTCGGGCGACGGGGTCGAGGCGGTGTTCACGCCCTTCCACGAGCGGGTGGCACGCACCGAGCTGCTCGTCGTGGGCAGCGAGACGCACCAGTGCTTCGGCACGTGGTCGGGCCATGCGCGCACCGACGAGGGCGCGTGGACGGACCTGGACGGGCTGGTCGGCTGGGCCGAGGAGGCACGGCAGCGCTGGTAGCCGCACGGAGTCTCCGCAGGCCCGACGGCGCCGCTCACCTCGGACGTGGACAGCACCTTCGCGACGCTCGCCTCGGTGCCAGACTGCCGCCATGGCGACCGTCCACGACGAGATCACTCCCCGGCTCTCCCGCTTCGTGCTGTCCCAGCCCGTGTTCTTCGTGGGCACGGCCCCGCTCGCCGGTGACGGGCACGTCAACGTCTCCCCCAAGGGCATGGGGGGCACCTTCGTGGTGCTCGACGCGCACCGGGTCGCGTACCTCGACTACACGGGCTCGGGGGCCGAGGTCGCGGCGCACCTGCAGGAGAACGGGCGCATCGTGGTCATGTTCTGCGCCTTCGAGGGACCGCCGAACATCGTGCGCTTCCACGGCCGGGGACGGTACGTCCTCGCCCGCACCCCCGAGTTCGACGACCTGCGCCCGCTGTTCGCCAAGGAGCGCGAGTCGGGGCAGCGCGGCATCGTCGTGGTCGAGGTGGACCGGGTCTCCGACTCGTGCGGGTTCTCGGTGCCGCTCATGGACTTCGTGGCCGACCGTGACGTCCTGGACCGCGCGCACGACCGGCGAGAGCCCGAGTACTTCGACGCGTACTGGCAGAAGAAGAACGCGACGAGCATCGACGGGCTGCCCGGCGTGGACATCGCACCGCTGGGCTGAGGGGCGCGAGAGCTACGTCGCGTCGAGGTACGCCCGCCCGCGCGGCGAGATGCGGTAGCCCACGGGCAGGCTCTCGGTGAGACCGAGCTCCTTGAGCCGCCGCACCCGGATCTTGAAGTAGTCGCGCTCGACGCCGATCGAGGTCGCGAGCTCGCGTGCCACGACCTCGGGTCGGGCGACGATCAGGTCGAGGTAGTCCCTCGTCCACGGCTCGGGCGCCGCCCGGTCCATGCGGTCCAGCCTCGCCCGGAGCGCCTCGACCTCGTCGGCGGACAGGTCGGCCTCCTGGCGCAGCGCGATGCGCGGGTCCTCCCCCACGCGCCGCAGCCCGATCCGGTACAGGTCCCCCTCGCCCTTGGCGGCGACCCAGGCGAGCGCCGCGTCCGCCGAGCGGAACCCGGCGGCCCGTGCGTCGTCGTCGGGCAGGACGGGGACCCCGTCCACCTCCGCGACCCGGTCGATCGAGGTGACCTCCACGACGCCGATCCGCGTCCTCATCCGGCCGCCCGCGCGCACGCGCGGCGCGAGCCAGCGGCGGTACGCGAGGGACACCGTGCCGTCCTCGAGCCCGCTGAGCGTCTGCCGGGTCAGCAGCATGCCTCCAGGGTACGAAGACCGGCCGCGGCGTGCAGGGCGGCACGTGGGCGCCCGCCCGCGGGCGCCCTCAGG
>NZ_JBHUAD010000154.1:0-9406 GCF_042789955.1 Oerskovia sp. NPDC056781 | reverse complement strand
CGAGGTAGGTCTCCAGGAGGTCTACCTCGCACACACGGGTCTACCTCGGCGTCAGGGGTCCAGACGCTTGCGCAGGAGGCAGAACTCGTTGCCCTCGGGATCGGCCAGGACGTGCCACGACTCGTCGCCCGTCTGCCCGACGTCCGCGCGACGTGCGCCCAGGGCCAGCAGGCGTTCGAGCTCGGCGTCCTGGTCCCGGTCGACCGCGTTGATGTCGATGTGCAGGGGGAGCTTGGCCGTCTTCGGGTCGTTGCTGGGGCTCAGGATGATGGTCGGCTGGAGGCCGCCGAACCCGACGTCGGCCGGGCCGATCTCGATCGCCCCGTCCTCCCGTCCGAGCTCGACGTAGCCGAGGACTCCGCTCCAGAACCGTGCGAGCAGCTCGGGGTCGGTGCAGTCGAGGACGAGCTCACTGATGCGGGATGCCATGCCCCGCAGTCTACGAAGGTGACGGCGGTCACGTCAGGCGAATTCCTGACGTGCCTTGCCCGGCCGTGCCTGCCGCCGAGGGCGACGATGCGCAGCGCCGAGGGTGACGCCCTCGGCCGCCGACGGTGACGCAACCCGGTGCCGACGGTGACGTGCTCCGGCGGCGAGGGTGACGTCGTCGGACAATGACGAGCGAAAGCCCGCGGTCATCCGAGCTCTTCAGCCAGCGCGACGATGATCCCTTCCGGTCCGCGGAGGTAGCAGAGCCGGTAGGTGTCCTCGTACCGCACGATCTCGCCCACGAGCGTGGCTCCGTGCCCGCGCAGCCGTTCGACCGTGTCGTCGATGTCGTCGACCGCGAACATCACGCGGTGCAGGCCCAAGGTGTTCGACGGTGTACTACCCAGCCCGATGTCCACGGCCGCAGGGGAGTGGTAGGTGCTGAGCTCGAGCCGGCCGGGACCGTCGGGGACGCGCATCATCGCGATCTCCGTCCGCATCTCGTCGAGCCCGACGACGTCCCCCGCCCAGGCACCCTCGATCGGTGCCCGGCCCTCGAGCTCCATCCCGAGCTCGACGAAGAACGCGACTGCCGCGTCGAGGTCGTCGACGACGATGCCGACGTTGTCGAGTCGCTGGATCGCCATGTGTGGCCCCGTCTCAGGTGTTGTCGGCCTGGCGGTCGACGCCGCGGTCCGCCGCCGCCATGTCGCCCGTCGCGGGCGTGCCGTCGGCAAGACCGTAGCGCAGGAGCACGGTGCCCGCAGGGCTGGCGGCCGGTGGTTCGAGGAGGGTGAGGTTGGTGGGCACGGCGCCACCGTCGAACACCGACTTCCCGACACCGAGGACGATGGGGTGCACCCACAGGTCGAGGCGGTCGAAGAGCTTCTCGCGCAGGAGCGTCTGCACCAGGCCCAGGCTGCCGACGACCTTGACGTGCTCGTGCCGGTCACGGACCTCACGCACTGCGGCCACGAGGTCGGGGCCGAGCTGCGTCGACCCGGACCAGGACAGGTCCGGCTTGCCGCGCGAGGCGACGTACTTGGGGATGCGGTTGAAGAGAGCGGCGAAGTCGTCGTCCTGACCGCCCTCCTGGTGGGGCCAGTAGGCGGCGAAGATGTCGTACGTGCGACGCCCGAGCAGGAGGGCGTCGGTGCCCTCGTAGGCGGCGGCGACCTGTTCCCCGGCGACGTCGTCCAGCAGGGGAGCCTGCCAGCCGCCGAACGGGAACCCGATCGGGTCCTCGTCGGGACCGCCGGGCGCCTGCCCGACGAGGTCCAGGGTCGTGAACAGCTCGATCTCGATCGATCCCATGATGTGCTCCTGTGCGTCGGTGGCGTGGTCAGGGGGTAGACCGGGCGGCGGGGGAGAACTCATCGTCCGAGCAGGGACGTCGGGGGCTCGCCGTCGTGTCGTCGGCCCTGACAGGCAAGGCGGCTCGGCCGCCCTGACGGGCAAGGTGGCTCGGCCGCGCTGGTGTCCGAACGGCGCGCGGTCCCGCGCCGACGGCGCTGCCTACCGATCGACGACGAACGGGAGGCATGAGACTCTCGTGACATGGTGGGAAGCCCGACCGTTGGTGTAGCGCGCGGGGACGACGTCTCGGCGTCGACCACTCGTGCACGTTCGCGTGCTCGCGTTCGATCCTGGTCGCCCTCCCGTTGGGCGGCAGGCTTCGCCACGGTCGCCCTGTGTGCCCTCGGGGCGGTGCAGGCGCAGGCGCAGGGAGCGATCTACCTCTCGGAGACCTTCACGGGAGGGACTGCCGATCCGCTGTTCAGCGCCTACGGCTCGGCATGTCTCACCGGGGCGCCCCCGGGACAGACCAGCCCGGGAGCGCACCCGCTCGGCGGGTGTCCTGAGTCGACCACGGTGAACTCGCCACCGTTGAGCGGAGCGCCCTACGGGTACCTGCAGCTCACCGACGCCTCCATCGACCAGGCGGGTGCGGTCCTCTTCGATACCGCGATCCCCGCCACGCAAGGCCTGCGAGTGACCTTCGAGCAGTGGCAGTACGGATCGACGACCGCAGGCATCGCTCCGGCAGACGGCATCGCGTTCTTCCTCGTCGACGGCGAGGCGGCGCTCACCGGTCCCGGGGCGTTCGGAGGGAGTCTCGGGTACGCCCAGAAGAGGCCCGACGGTGTACCCACGAATCCGGTGATCCCCGGGGTCGACCGGGGATATCTCGGCATCGGCCTCGACGTGCTGGGAAACTACTTCGGTGACTGGGAGGACCGAAGCCTCGGGTGTCCGCCTGACCAGGTGTCGCCTGCCGGTACGGCCTTCCGGATCCCGGAACGGGACAAGATCACCGTCCGCGGCCCTGGCGATCCTGCCGACCCGACCCTGGGCTACTGCTTCCTGACGTCGACGGCGGCGAACCTGGACGATCCGAGCGCATCGGCATGGCCGTCGACTCTTCCCGTCTCGCTGCAGGGTGTCACCGCCGCGATGCCGGTGGGCATCTCGGCCCAGGGGGCCGACGACCTGCTCGGACCGGACCGACGGACGATCGACGTCGTCGTCACCCCAGCGCCTGATCCGCGGGTCACCGTCTCGATCGCGGGGGCCGACGGTGTGCTGCACCAGGTCCTCGACTTCCCGGCGCCCCAGCCGGTGCCCGAGAGCTACAAGTTCGGCTTCTCGGCGTCCACGGGGCTGTTCACGGACGTTCACCTGGTACGAAACGTCGTGGTGGAGTCGGTGGCACCTGCTCCGATCCTCACTCTGACCAAGGCGCCGGACGCCCCCGGGCCGTATCGGCTCGGTGAGGTGATCTCCTACACCTACGTCGTGACGAACAGCGGCCTGGCACCGGTCGAGGGCGTCGCAGTGGTCGACGACAAGGTCGCCGACGTCGTGTGCGACGCGACCACGCTCTCCGCTGCGAGCGAGGCCCCGCTGAACGTGACGACCTGTCGCGGACGCTACGTCGTCACGAGCGACGACGTCGCCGCCGGACAGGTGACGAACGTCGCCACGGCCACCGGCCAGGAAGGCGGGGCCGTCTCGCCGCCTGTGACCGCCACCGTACCGGTGGTCGCCGCGACGCCTGGTCCCGAGCCGACATCAACGGCGCCGGGGACCGCGGCCCCTGCGCCCGTGTCGAGCGGGCCGGACGAGATCGCGGCGACCGGAGCGTCGCTCCACGCGGTCGGTGTCGCCGCTGGCACGTTCCTTCTGTGCGGGGCAGCCCTCGCCGTCGCGTCGTCGAACCGCCGCCGGAGGTCCAGCGCACAAGACCCGCGATAGGCCACCGAACCTCACACCGAGAAGTATTTCGCTTCCGAGTGATGGAACACGAACGCGTCCGTCGACTGCTCCGGGTGCAGCTGCAGCTCGTCGGAGAGCACCACGCCCACGCGCTCCGGCCGAAGCAGCTCGACGACCTTGCGCCGGTCCTCCATGTCGGGGCACGCGGGATAGCCGAGCGAGAACCTCGCCCCGCGGTAGTCGAGGTCGAACATCCCCTGGACGTCTGCAGGGTCCTCGTCCGAGAACCCGAGCTCGGACCGGACGCGGGAGTGCCACATCTCGGCGAGCGCCTCGGTGAGCTGCACGGACAGCCCGTGGAGCTCCATGTACTCGCGGTACTTGTTCGCGGCGAAGAGCTTGGCGGTGTGCCCGTCGACCGTGTCGCCCACTGTGACGAGCTGGACGGGCAGGACGTCGTAGCGCCCGGTCTCCTCGACCCAGGAGCGGGGCTTGACGAAGTCGGCGAGGCACAGGTGGCGGTCGCGGCGTTGCCGGGGGAACGTGAAGCGCAGCCGTTCCTCGCCCACGGGACCGCCCGAGCCGCCGTCGGGCGCCCCGATGCCCGCGAGCCCGGACCCGTGGTGCGCGACGACCACGTCGTCGCCCTCCGACCACACGGGGAAGTACCCGTAGATCACGGACGGGTCGACGATGCCGTCGGTGCGGATCTGCTCGAGCCACGCGTTGAGGCGCGGGCGGCCCTCGGTCTGGACGAGCTCCTCGTACGAGGCTCCGGCTGCGCCGTCCGCGTCGGAGGACCGCCCCGGCTTGAGCCCCCACTGGCCCATGAACGTCGCGCGCTCGTCGAGGAACGCGGCGTAGTCGGCGAGCTGGATGCCCTTGACGATGCGCGTGCCCCAGAAGGGCGGGGTGGGCACGGGGTTGTCCGCGGCGACGTCGGAGCGCGCGGGCAGGTCTTCCACGGGGGTCTGCGTCACGGTCACGGTCGCGTGGCGGCGCTTCTTGAGGGGAGGCAGCCCGACGGCGTCGCGCGCCTCTCCCCGCGCCACGCGGACGAGCGGTTCCATGAGTCGCAGGCCTTCGAACGCGTCGCGGGCGTAGCGGACCTCTCCCGGGAAGATGCCGGCGAGGTCGTCCTCGACGTAGGTGCGGGTCAGGGCCGCCCCGCCGAGCAGGATCGGCCAGCGCGTGGCGAGCCCGCGCGAGGCGAGCTCCTCGAGGTTCTCGCGCATGACGACGGTCGACTTCACGAGGAGGCCCGACATGCCGATCACGTCGGCGTCGTGCTCCTCGGCCGCGTCGATCATGGCGCCGATCGACTGCTTGATGCCGATGTTGACGACCGTGTACCCGTTGTTGGTGAGGATGATGTCGACGAGGTTCTTGCCGATGTCGTGCACGTCGCCGCGCACGGTTGCCAGGACGATGGTGCCCTTGCCCGCCTCGTCGGTCTTCTCCATGTGCGGTTCGAGCAGCGCGACCGCGGTCTTCATGACCTCGGCGGACTGCAGCACGAACGGGAGCTGCATCTCGCCCTTGCCGAACAGCTCGCCGACGACCTTCATGCCCTCCAGGAGGTGGTCGTTGACGATGTCGAGCGCCTTGATGCCGGAGGCGAGAGCCTCGTCGACGTCGGCCTCGAGGCCCTTGCGCTCGCCGTCGACGATGCGCCGCTCGAGGCGCGGGCCCACGGGCAGCGCGGCCATCTCGGCGGCGCGCGCGTCCTTGAGCGCCGCGGAGTCGACGCCGGAGAAGAGGTCGAGCAGGTGGGCCAGCGGGTCGTGCGTGAGGTTGCCCTCGGCGTCGTACTCGCGCTTGTCCCACACGAGGTCGAGCGCGGCCTGACGCTGGTCGTCGGGGATCGAGGCGAGCGGCAGGATCTTCGCGGCGTGCACGATCGCGGAGTCGAGCCCGGCCTGCGTGGCCTCGTGCAGGAACACCGAGTTGAGGACGGTGCGCGCCGCCGGGTTGAGGCCGAACGACACGTTGGAGACCCCGAGCGTGGTGTGCACGCCCGGGTAGCGCGCGACCAGCTCGCGGATCGCCTCGATGGTCTCGATGGCGTCGCGCCGCGTCTCCTCCTGGCCCGTGGCGATGGGGAACGTGAGGGTGTCGACGACGATGTCGTCGAGGCGCATGCCCCACTCGCCCACGAGCGTGTCGATGAGGCGCGAGGCGATCGCGACCTTGGTCTCGGCCGTGCGCGCCTGCCCTTCCTCGTCGATCGTGAGCGCGATGACGGCGGCACCGTGCTCCGTGACGAGCGGCATGATGCGCGCGAAGCGCGACGTGGGCCCGTCGCCGTCCTCGAAGTTGACCGAGTTCACGACGGCGCGCCCGCCCACGAGCTCGAGGCCCGCCTGGATGACGGCCGGCTCGGTCGAGTCGATCACGAGGGGGAGCGTGGACGCGCTCGCGAGACGTGAGACGACCTCACGGGCGTCCGCGACGCCGTCGCGCCCCACGTAGTCGATGCAGACGTCGAGCAGGTGGGCGCCGTCGCGCGTCTGCGCGCGCGCGATCTGGACGCACTCCTCCCAGTTCTCGGCGAGCATCGCGTCGCGGAACGCCTTGGAGCCGTTGGCGTTGGTGCGCTCGCCGATCGCGAGGAACGCCGAGTCCTGGTGGAAGTCGACGTGCGAGTACAGGCTCGCGACGCCGTTCTCGCGCGCGGGGCTGCGCGGCGCGACGGGCCGTGCGCGCACCGCCTCGACGACCTGGCGCAGGTGCTCGGGCGTCGTGCCGCAGCAGCCGCCCACGAGGCCCAGGCCGAACTCGGTGACGAACTGGGTGTGCGCCGCTGCGAGCTCGCTCGGCGTGAGGGGGTACGAGGCCCCGTTGGCACCCAGCACCGGCAGCCCGGCGTTGGGCATGCACGTCACGGGGATCTCGGCGTGCTTGGCCAGGTGGCGCAGGTGCTCGCTCATCTCGGCCGGGCCCGTCGCGCAGTTCAGCCCGATCGCGTCGACGCCGAGCGACTGGAGCGTGGTCAGCGCCGCGCCGATCTCCGAGCCCATGAGCATGGTGCCCGTGGTCTCGACCGTGACCTGCACGATGACCGGCACCGCGCGCCCGACGTCGCGCATCGCGGCGCGCGAGCCGTTGACCGCTGCCTTGGCCTGGAGCAGGTCCTGGCTCGTCTCGACGAGGATCGCGTCGACGCCGCCGTCGAGCAGCCCCGCGGCCTGCTCGGCGAACGTGTCGCGCAGGTTCGCGTACGTCGTGTGCCCGAGGCTGGGGAGCTTGGTGCCGGGACCCATGGACCCCAGGACCCAGCGCGGCTGCTCGGGGGTCGACCACGCGTCGGCCCGCTCCCGGGCGATGCGCGCGCCGGCAGCGGCGAGCTCGCGGATGCGGTCCTCGATGTCGTAGTCCGACAGGTTGGACCAGTTGGCGCCGAACGTGTTGGTCTCGACGCAGTCGACGCCGACCGCGAGGTACGCGTCGTGCACGGCCGCGATGATGTCGGGCCGCGAGACGTTGAGGATCTCGTTGCAGCCCTCGAGCTGCTGGTAGTCGTCCAGGCTCGGGTCCTGCTCCTGGATCATGGTGCCCATCGCGCCGTCGGCCACGACGACGCGGGTGCGCAGGGCCTCGGCGAAGGCGGCGGATCGGGCGTCGGCGGCGTCGTGGGACATGAGCGGAACTGTAACGCCGGGGGAGCGTGGGCGGCCGGGGCGTCCGGGAAAACAGGGTGCCACGTCCGGCGCGCGACCCTAGCGTGGTGCCCATGAGCCCTGCACCCGCCGCCCGTCAGACCCTCGCCCCGATCGCCGAGCGCGTCGCCGCGCCCGACGCCGTGCCCGTCCCGCAGGTCGACGGACTGACGTGGCGCCCCCTGGTGGTCGAGGACGCCCCGGCGCTCTTTCGCCTGATCGCGGCCGTCGAGGAGCACGACAAGCACCCGTACCGGACCGCGCTCGAGGAGACCGAGGAGATCTTCGAGGGGGAGTGGCGCGACCTGACCCGCGACACCCTCGTCGGGACCGACGCCGACGGCGAGCCGCGCGCCTACGCGACGGTCGAGACCCGCCCGGGCGACACGACGGTCGTGCGCGCGTTCGTCCAGGGGGCCGTGCACCCGCAGTGGCGGGGACGGGGCGTCGGCCGCCAGGTCATCGCCTGGTCGACGGCGCGTGCTCGCCAGCTCCTCGCGGCCTCGGGCAAGGAGCTGCCCGCCCGCATCGCGGGCTACGCCCAGGACGACGACGAGCTCGAGTGCCGCCTGTTCGAGGCCGCGGGCTTCACCGCGAACCGCTTCTACTCGAACCTGCGGCGCGACCTGTCGGTCCCGGTGCCCGAGGTCACGCTCGGCGAGGGGCTGCGCGTCGTGCCGTGGTCGCCCGAGCTCGACGAGGCCACCCGCCTCGCGCACAACGACGCGTTCCGCGACCACTGGGGCAGCGAGCCCGCGACGCCCGAGTCCTGGGTGCACGGGCGCAGCATGTTCGCTCCTGAGTGGAGCGTCCTGGTCGTGGACGACTCGCCCGCAGCCTCGGGCAGCCTGCCCGACGGCGCCGCTCCTGCCGGGAGCGCGGGCGACGTCCCGGTCGTGGCCGGGTACCTGCTGTCCGGTCGCTACGAGCACGACTGGCCCGTCCAGGGCTACTCGAGCGGGTACACCGAGACCCTGGGCGTGCGCCGCGCCTACCGCGGGCGCAAGATCGCCGTCGCCCTGCTCAGCGCGGGCATGGCCGCCTACAAGGAGGGTGGTGTCGACTTCGCCGAGCTCGACGTCGACACCGAGAACCCGTCCGGCGCCCACGGGCTCTACGCGAGCCTCGGCTACGAGAAGACCGACGGCTCACGGATGTACTCGATCGAGCTCTGAGGCTCTACCGTGTTCCCAGCTCAGCGCAGCAACGGTGCCGCGCTGCTGGGGCACCCGTGACCCGGGTGCCCTTCGCCTCGAAAGGGAACACCGTGGTTGCCTCGATCTCGCGCGTCTCGCACGCCCCCGTCCCGTCCACCTCCCTGCGGCGGCGCCCAGCGGCGCTCGCGGCCGGGGCGTTCCTGCTGCTCTCGGCGGTGCACCTCGGAGCGCACCTGGCCGGTGCCGAGCGGCTCGCCGAGGTCACGCAGTGGTTCGTCATGCCGCTGCTCGCGCTGGTCGTGTGGGCGGCGACGTCCGGCGGCCGACGGTCGCGCCTCGTGCGCTGGACGCTCGTCGCGCTGGGCTTCTCGTGGCTCGGCGACAGCGCGCCGGACCTGTCGAGCGGTGACGTCTCCTTCCTGACCATGGTCGGGTTCTTCCTGCTCGCCCAGCTCGCCTACGCGGCCGCGTTCTGGCCGCGGCGCGGGGAGAGCCTGCTGCGCCGTCCGCTCCTGCTCGTGCCCTACGGGGTCGCGCTCGGGGCCCTGGTCGCGGTGTGCGCCCCGCACGCGGGCACTCTGCTCGTCCCGGTCATGGTCTACGGCGTGTGCCTGACGGTCATGGCGGTGCTGTCGACCGGCGTGAACCGGGTCGCGGGCGTCGGTGGTGCGATCTTCCTCGTCTCCGACGCGCTCATCGCCCTCGGGGCGTTCGTGCCCGGCTTCGAGATCCCGGGTCCGCTGTCGTCCGGCTTCTGGGTCATGCTCACGTACCTCGCCGGGCAGGCGCTGCTCGTCGTCGGGATCCTGCGCCGGGACGCGCAGGACGCGTCCGCAGCGCGCCTCGCCGGTGGGTCCTCTGCCGTCGCCGGCGGAGCGTCGGGCACACCGTCGGCCTGAGCGGGCCGTTGCCCTGCTGCGCAGAGCCACCCGGCAGGAGCACGAA
>NZ_JBHUAD010000153.1:0-9580 GCF_042789955.1 Oerskovia sp. NPDC056781 | reverse complement strand
GGGACCCGCAAACGGGTCCCGGGGCGGTCTTCGTCGGGGCGTCAGTCCTTCTTGAAGGCGTCCTTGACGTCGTCGCCGGCCTGCTTGACGTTGGCCTTCGCCTGGTCAGCGTGGCCCTCGGCCTCGAGGCGCTCGTTGCCGGTCGCCTTGCCGGCGCCTTCCTTGACCTTGCCCTTGGCCTCTTCGGCACCGTGCTTGATCTTGTCTCCCAGTCCCATGGGGTTCCTCCCTCGGTGGTGGTGGCTGCTTCCTGACGACCGTAGGCAGGGGTCGCGGGGACTCGCATCTCGGGTGACGGGCGGTCCACGAGACCTTCACAACTGGTCGGGCAGGATGACCGGATGGAGAACGACGTCGTCCTGGAGGGATTCGGGCTGCGGCTCGAGCCGCTCGCCGAGCAGCACGCGCCCGCGCTCGGCGCGTTCGTCGACGACGCCCTGTGGGCGGGCATGTCGTCGCCCACGCCGCGCGGTACGTCCGCGATGTCCGCCTACGTGCGCGAGGCGGTGGCGGCACCGGGGCGCCTGGCGTGGGCCGTCGTCGGGCCGGTGGCTCCGGGTTCCGCACCCGACGGTGCCACGTGCGTCCGCGGCAGCACCTCGCTCTACGAGTGGTCGCCCTCCCAGCGGCGCGTCGAGCTCGGATCGACCTTCTACGACCGACCCTGGTGGGGCGGCGCGACCAACCCGGCGTGCAAGTACCTGCTGCTGGGGCACGCGTTCGAGGTGCTCGACGTCGAGCGCGTCGCGCTGCGGGCCGACGCGCGCAACGCGCGGTCCATCGCGGCGATCCGGCGCCTCGGAGCCGTACCCGAGGGGGTGCTGCGCAGCCACCGCGTCGCGCCCGACGGGTCGCGCGGCGACACCGCCTACTTCTCGATCCTCGCGGACGAGTGGCCGCGGGTCCGCGACGGGCTGCTGGAGCGGCTGCATCGCCCGGGCACCGCGCAGCGGGCGAGGTGACGGGTCCACCCGAGGCGCCCCTGTGGCCTCTTCACCCGAATCTCCTTAGGTTGGAAGGATGCCTCCGCGGACCTGCGACGGGCTGACCGACCGCTGGAGGGCTGTTGACGACCGAGGACGCGCGACCGGCAGGACCTGCGGTCGACCCCGACGACAGAGCCTTCTTCGGGCACCCCCGAGGTCTCTCGACCCTGTTCGGCCTCGAGGTCTGGGAGCGGTTCTCCTTCCTCGGGATGCAGGCGATCCTCGTCCTGTTCTTCACCGCGTCGGTCGCGGAGAACGGGCTCGGCATGGCCGCCGGGCCCGCGGCCTCGATCGCGGCCGGCTACGGGACCATGGTCTACCTGGTCTCGGTCGGTGGCGGATGGATCGCGGACCGCGTCCTGGGCTCGTACCGCGCGGTCCTGTGGGGCGGCATCCTCATCGCGTGCGGGCACTACACCATGGCGATCCCCGCCGAGCTCTCGACGTGGCTCGGCCTGGTCCTCATCAGCCTGGGCACGGGCCTGCTCAAGCCCAACGTGTCGACGCTCGTGGGCAAGCTCTACTCGACCACCGACGAGCGCCGGGACGCCGGGTTCGCGCTCTACTACATGGGCATCAACGTCGGGGCGTTCTTCGGCCCCCTCGTCACGGGATGGCTCGGCGCCGACGTGGGATGGCACTGGGGCTTCTCGGCCGCCGCGATCGGCATGACCGCTGGAGTGGTCCAGTACGTCGTGGGCCGCAAGCACGTCCCCGGGCACGGGCGCGGCCCCGAGGCGCCCCTGCCACCGGCCGTGATGCGCCGGACCCTGTGGGTCCTGGGAGGGGTCGCGGCCGGGGTGGTGATCCTCGCCGCTGGGCTCGCGCTCGTGGGGCGACTCAGCATCGCGGGCGTCGTCGACGCGCTGACCGTTGTCGCGATGGCCGCGCCGATCGTCTACTTCACCGTCATGTTCCGCAGCCCGCGCGTGACGGGCGAGGAACGCGGCAGGCTGCGCCCGTTCCTCGTGCTGTGGTTCGCGTCGGTCGCGTTCAACTTCGTGCTGTTCCAGGCGTACAGCGTCCTGATCCTGCTGGCCGACCAGCACGTCGAGCGCACGATCTTCGGGTGGGAGGCACCCGCGGCCTGGTTCAGCTCGTTCCTCGGCGGCGTCGAGGTGCTCGTCGCGCCCGTGGTAGCGGCCCTCTGGACCTGGCTCGGACCGCGGCAGCCGCACGCCTCCAAGAAGATCGCCATCGGCGCGCTGCTCGGCGGGCTGTCCTACCTGGTCCTCGTGCCCGCTGTGACGGGGCAGAGCGGCGACTGGAAGATCGCCGTGTGGTGGCTCCTGGCCTCGCTCCTGCTGCTGGGCCTCGGTGACGTGCTGCTCCAGACGACGGGCCTGTCCGCGACGACCAAGCTCGCGCCCGCGGCGTTCTCGAGCCAGTCGATGGCCGTGTGGTTCCTGTCGATCGCGCTCGCGAACGGCATCCAGGCGCAGACCGTCAGGTTCTACGGCGAGATCCCCGACGGCCTGTACTTCACGCTCAACGGGGCCGTGGCCGTGCTCGTCGCGGTCGTCGTCCTGGTCCTCTCGCCCTGGATGAGGCGGACCATGTACCCCGTCCACTGACCCAGCACCACCCGCACCACCCGATCGACCCAGCACCACCCGCACCACCCGATCGACCCAGCACCGGAGGAACGACCATGCGGTACGTGACCGAGCTCCCGTTCGAGACCACGGTCGAGGACCACTGGATACCCCTCGCCGACGGGACACGCCTCGCGGCGCGCGTGTGGCGACCGGTCGCCCCCACGCCCGTCCCCGCGATCCTGGAGTACCTGCCCTACCGGCTGTCCGACTGGACCGCCCCGCGTGACGCGCAGCGTCACCCGTACTACGCGGGCCACGGGTACGCGTCGGTGCGCGTCGACCTCCGCGGCAGCGGGAACTCGGACGGCCACCAGGACGACGAGTACTCCCCGACCGAGCTCGCCGACGGCGTCGCGGTCGTCGAGTGGCTCGCGGCGCAGGAGTGGTGCAGCGGCAAGGTCGGGATGTTCGGCATCTCGTGGGGAGGGTTCAACGCCCTGCAGGTCGCGGCCCTCGCGCCCGCGGCGCTGCGCGCGATCGTCACGGTGTGCTCGACCGACGACCGCTACGACAACGACGTCCACTACACGGGCGGCTCGGTCCTCGCGGTCGACATGCACGCGTGGGCCGCGACCATGCTCGCGTTCTGCTCCCGGCCCCCGGACCCGGCCGTCGTGGGCGACCGGTGGAAGGAGCAGTGGCTCGACCGCCTCGAGCACACCGAGCCGTTCGTCCACACCTGGCTCGACCACCAGGTGCGCGACGACTACTGGCGCCACGGCAGCGTGATCGAGGACTACTCGGCGATCAGGGCCGCGGTGCTCGCGGTCGGCGGGTGGAACGACCCCTACCGCGACACGGTCCTGCGGCTCGTCGCCGCGGGGGACACGACGGCGGGCGGCGACCGTGCCCTGGGTGGTCCGGCCCGGGGCATCGTCGGTCCCTGGTCTCACCAGTACCCCGACCGCGGCCTGCCGCCGGGTCCCTCGATCGGCTTCCTCCAGGAGACCCTGCGCTGGTGGGACCAGTTCCTCAAGGACGAGGACACAGGCGCGCTCGACGAACCGGCGCTGCGCGCATGGGTCACCGAGTCCGTGCCGCCCGCCACGGTCTACGACGAGCTGCCCGGCCGCTGGGTCGGGGAGGAGCGGTGGCCGTCGCCGCACGTCAAGGCCGCAGTCCTCCCGCTCGCGGGAGCGCCGGGTGGAACGGACGACGTCGACGCGGGCGACGCCGCGGCCGCCCCCGCGCTGCGCACGACCGCGCCGCTCGTCACGCACCTTCCCGCCCGTCCGGACGCCTCGGGCGGTGAGCCGACCGCCCCGGCGGGCGTGCCGCCGTCGTGCCTCGTGGCCTCTCCGCAGCACACCGGGATCGACGCGGGGCGCTTCTTCCCGTTCGGCAACGACGCGGACCTGCCGCCCGACCAGCGCGAGGAGGACGGGCGGTCCGTGTGCTTCGACTCGGCCCCGCTCGCCCAGCGGCTCGAGATCCTGGGACGGGCACGGGTCCGACTGCGGCTGTCGTGCACGGGCGACAAGGGCCAGGTCGTGGCGCGGCTGTGCGACGTGGGCCCCGACGGCTCCTCGACGCTCGTGACCCGTGGCGTGCTCAACCTGTCGGCCCGCGAGGGGCGCGACCGTGTGGTCCCCTGGGAACCCGGCACGACGCACGACGTGACGTTCGAGCTCAGCGGCGTCGGGTACGCCCTCGCCCCCGGGCACCGGCTCCGGCTCGCGGTCTCCTCCGCGTACTGGCCGTGGGTGTGGCCGCAGCCGGGCGGTGCGGCGCTCGCGGTCGCGCCCGCGGGCAGCTCTCTCGAGCTCCCGCTGCACGACGGCGCCGCTCCCGGCGGGCACCCGGTCGTCACCTTCGAGGAGCCCGAGCAGGCGCCGCCGCTCGGTGTCGTCTACCCGGAGAACACCGACCAGCGACCCGAGCGGCGCGTCGTGCGCGACGTCGCGGCCGACGAGTGGCTCCTCGAGGTCGACCCCAGGTACGGCGGGACGCGCGTCTACCCCGACGGTCTCGAGTTCACCGAGGACGCGCTCGAGCGGTACTGGATCGGGCGCGACCCGCTGAGCGCGCGCACACGCTCCGACTGGAGCGTGCGGCTGCGCCGAGGTGCCACGTCGGCCGACCTCGCGTGGGACGCGAGCGTCGTCACGCGCTCGGAGATCACGTGCGACGCCGAGTACTTCCACACCGACGACGAGGTCGTGGCGCGCGACGGCGAGGACGTGGTGTTCGAACGTCGGTGGCGGCGCAGCATCCGGCGCACCGCGGGGTGAACCCGCCGACACGTGAGCAGACGCCCCTGATCCGACCCGATCAGGGGCGTCTGCGCACTTCTCGGCAGCCACGATCGGTGCTCAGCGCGGCGTGACCGTCCCGCTGAAGTGCCGCTTGCCGCTCTTCCCGTTCCACCCCACGTACGTGAACCCGCCCGGGTGAGCGGCGTCGTCGGGCGTGCGGGTGATCGCGACCTGGACCGTGCCCGGGAGCAGGACCGGCTTCTCGAACTCGACCGTCCAGTCGTAGGCGTCGCCGCGTGCGGCGCCGACCTCGGCCAGCGCGCGGGCCGCCGTGTACATGCCGTGCGCGATGGTCCGCGGGAAGCCGAACGCCTTGGCGCCCAAGGTCGAGGTGTGGATGGGGTTGCGGTCGCCGGAGATCGCGCCGTAGGCGCGCCCGGTCCCGCCGCCGAGCTCCCAGCGTGCGGTCGGGAGCGGTGGCACGAAGTCCTCGCGCGGCGACTCCACGGGCGCGCGCTCGCCCGACGGCAGCCCGAACCCCTTGGCCAGGTACGTCGAGACCCCGCGGTACGCGAGCTCGCCGCCCGTGCTCACCTCGGTCACGAGGTCCACCTGGACCCCGCGCCGGTGCGCGCGCAGGTTCTCGGCGGACGCGCGCACCTCGAGCACGTCGCCGACCCGCACGGGCCGGTGCACCGAGACCGCGTTGGACACGTGCACCAGCCCCAGCAGCGGCAGGGGGAAGTCGCCGCGGACCATGAGCGCGGTCGCGAGCGGGAACGCGAGCACGTGCAGGTAGCCCGCGGGCAGGGTGTCGTCGACGCGCTCGCCGATCAGCCGCTGGTACGCGGTCAGGTGCTCGGTCACGTCCGCGGTCGGGACGTCGGCGACGCGGTAGACGACGTCCGGCAGGACGACGTCGCGCGGCCCGGGCAGGACGCGCCCCACGGGGGAGCGCGTCACGGCGATCCGGCCCGACGACGCCACTCCCTTCGCGTACAGGCCGCCGAGCCCCGGCAGCGTGGGCAGCGTGACGAGACGCGGGTTGCGATGCTCGGTGGTCTCCTGCGCGGCGGCCGTCACGCGCCCACCAGGCTCTGGCCGCACACGCGCAGCACCTGGCCGTTGACGCCCGCCGCGGCGGGGGACGCGAGGAACGCGATGGCCTCGGCCACGTCGATGGGCTGCCCGCCCTGCTGGAGCGAGGACACGCGGCGGGCCGTCTCGCGCTGGACCAGCGGGATGGACGCCGTCATGTCGGTCTCGATGAACCCGGGCGCGACCGCGTTGGCCGAGCCGCCGAGCGGGGCCAGGAGGCGCGCGGTCGCCCGCGTGTGCCCGATGACGCCGGCCTTGGAGGCGCCGTAGTTCGTCTGGCCCCGGTTGCCCGCGATGCCGCTCGTCGAGGCGAGCGAGACGATGTGCGGTGCGTCCGAGAAACCGTTCGCGCCCAGCAGGTACTCGTTGATCCGCAGCTGCGAGAGCAGGTTGACCGCGATCACGGCGTCCCACTTGTCCGGGGACATGTTGGCGAGCAGCTTGTCGCGCAGGATCCCGGCGTTGTGGACCAGGACGTGCAGGCCGCCGTGGCGGGTCCGGGCGTGCTCGAGGATGCGGGCTCCCGCGTCCTCGGCCGTCACGTCGAGCTGCAGGGCCGTGCCCTTGATCTCGTTGGCGACCTTCGCGAGGGACTCGCCCGCAGCGGGGACGTCGACCACGACGACCGTCGCGCCGTCGCGTGCGAGCGTGCGGGCGATGGCCGCGCCGATCCCGCGGGCCGCGCCCGTCACGACGGCGACGCGCCCCGCGAGGGGACGGTCCCAGTCGGTCGTGGCCTCGGTCGCGGCGGGACCCACGTGCAGCAGCTGGCCGTCGACGAACGCCGAGCTGCCCGACAGGAAGAACCGCAGCGTGGCCAGGGCCGACGTCGAGTCCGGCGCGGCGTCGGCCGTGAGCTGGATGCCGTTGGCCGTGGCGCCCGCGCGCAGCTCCTTGGCGAGCGACCGCAGGAACCCGTCGACGCCCTGGCGGGTCGCCGCGAGCAGGGGCGTGTCGTCGTCGGCCGGTGCACGCGAGACGGTCACGACGCGCCCGCCCGGCGCGAGGCGGCGCAGGTTCGCGCCGAGCTCGAGCACGGGGGCCGAGAAGTCCGCGGGGCTGGTGGCGCCCGTCAGGACGACCACGATCGCCCCCCAGCGGGTCTCCCCGTCGCCGGCGTTCTGCCGGACGTCGAGGTCCCACCCGAGGAGGGCCTGCGCGACGGCGTTCGTGTCCTTGGCCGAGCCGGGCTCGCCGATCACGAGCACCGGGCCGGGCACGAGCGCGTCGCCCGGGCGGTAGCGGCGCAGGACCGCGGGCCGGGGCAGGCCGAGCTTCTTGGCGAGGGTCTTGGTGAAGCCGGAGTTCACGGCGGACAGGTACTTGTCGGTCATGGTGGGCTCCCTCAGCTCTCGGTGCTCTGTGCGGGCGTGACGGCCGGGCTCGTGGTGCTCTCCAGGATCGCGGCGACGCCCAGGCCACCGGCCGCGCAGATCGAGATGAGCGCGCGGGCCGGGCGGCCGGTCTCGCGCGCCTTGTCGGCCACGAGCTTCGCGGCTGTCGCGACGATGCGCCCGCCGGTCGCGGCGAACGGGTGACCTGCGGCGAGCGACGACCCGTGGACGTTGAGGCGAGAGCGGTCGATCGACCCGAAGGCGCCGTCGAGGCCGAGCTCGGTGCGGCAGTAGTCGTCGTCCTCCCACGCGGCCAGGGTCGTCAGGACGGTCGAGGCGAAGGCCTCGTGGATCTCGTAGAAGTCGAAGTCCCCGAGGGCCAGGCCGTTGCGGGCGAGCAGGCGGGGGACCGCGTGCGCCGGGGCCATGAGCAGCCCTTCGTGACCGTGCACGAAGTCGACCGCGGCGGACTCGGCGTCGACCACGCGGGCGAGGACGGGCAGGTCGTGCTCGGCGGCCCATTCGCGCGAGCCGAGCAGGACCACGGAGGCGCCGTCGGTCAGGGGCGTCGAGTTGCCGGCGGTCATGGTGGGCAGGGCGGGGCCTGCCGCCGCCGCGCCAGCGGACCCTCCGGCCGCCGCTCCGTGCGTGGGTGCGCTCGGCGTGAGGTGCTTGCCGAAGACCGGCTTGAGCGACGCGAGCTTCTCGGCGGACGAGTCGGCGCGCATGTTCTGGTCCTGCGTCAGGCCGCGGAACGGGGTCACGAGGTCGTCGAAGAACCCTGCCTTCCACGCGGCGGCGAGGTTCAGGTGGCTGTTCAGGGCGACCTCGTCCTGCGCCTCGCGCGTGATGCCCCAGGCGGCGGTGGTGATCGCCTGGTGCTCACCCATCGACAGCCCCGTGCGGGGCTCGCCCGTGCTGGGCGTCGACGGTGCCAGGTCGCCCGGGCGCACCGCTGCGAACGCCTTGAGGCGAGCGCCCAGGGTCTTGGCGTGGCTGGCCTTGAGCAGCGCCTTGCGCAGTCCTTCGCTCACGGCGACGGGCGCGTCGGACACCGTGTCGGAGCCGCCCGCGACGCCCGACTCGATCTGCCCGAGCCGGATCTTGTTGGACACGGTCACGACGGCCTCGAGGCCCGTGGCGCATGCCTGCTGGAGGTCGAACGCGGGGGTCTGCGGCGAGAGCGACGACCCGAGGACGGACTCACGGATCAGGTTGAAGTCGCGCGAGTGCTTGAGCACGGCACCGCCGACGACCTCGCCCAGGCGCTCGCCCTGGAGGCCGTAGCGGGCCACGAGCCCTTCGAGGGCGGCCGTGAACATGTCCTGGTTGCTGGCCCCCGTGTACTTGCCGCCCGCACGGGCGAACGGGATGCGGTTGCCGCCCAGGACGTAGGCGTCGCGAAGGGCGGGAGTGCGCCCGGGCTGCTCGACGGGCTGCGCGTCCTGCCGCTCGTCGGTTCCGGGGGTGGTGGTCTGGGGTGTCTTCGGGGTGGCCACTTCGCCTGCTCTCTCTCGCGTCGTTGCTGAGGGTGGGGACCGCGGGCGCGATCCACGCGGTGTCCAAGACCCACAGTACCTGATACTCTCGGTACCGTGAGGTGGGTCACACCCCTCGCTCCCTGCGCCCCGGCGGTCCCCGCCTCGAGGGGCGCCGCCTGGCGGGCCACTCGCGGACCGCCGGACGGACGACCAGGGACGACACCGACGTCGGGCACCACTGGAGGACTGCGTGATCAACGGCGACACGAACGGACGAGCCGGGAGACCCCGCACTGCCGTGCTCTCTCGCGACCCCGGACGCACCGCGCCCCCCGCCCCCGTGACCGACGGCCGCTCGACCCGCTGGGACGACCACCGCGCCATCCGTCGCGCCGAGCTCGTGCACGCGGCCCGCAAGGCCGTCCACAAGGGCGGTCCCGGGGTCTCCATGGACGAGATCGCGGCGGCCTCGGGCACGTCCAAGTCGATCATCTACCGCTACTTCGAGGACAAGACAGGCCTGCAGATCGCGATCGGCGCCTCGGTCGTCGGACAGATGCACGACGCCCTGACCCAGGCCGCTGAGTCCGCCGAGACCCCGCGCCGCGCGCTGCGCGCCATGGTCGGCGTCTACCTCGAGATGATCGCGAGCTCGCCCAACGTCTACTACTTCGTGACCCGCACGGGCGCCATCGCGGGCACCGACGGCACGGCCCGCACCGCCTCCGCGCCGCTCGCGGCATTCCTCGACTCCGTGACCCAGCTCGTCGCCCAGCCCTTCACGCGCGCGACCGACGTCAGCCCCGCCGACGCCGCCGCGTGGGCCGCGGGCGCCGTCGGCTTCGTGCGCGGAGCCGGCGAGTGGTGGCTCGGGAACCACGACGGGCC
>NZ_JBHUAD010000152.1:0-9590 GCF_042789955.1 Oerskovia sp. NPDC056781 | reverse complement strand
ACCGCTCCCCTCGCGAGGGGAGCGGCGCCGTCGGGCGTTGTGCATGGAGCGACGGCCGCGCTGGTCGCACGGCCCGTGCCCGCCCGGCCGCATGCTCGGCAGCGGACGGGGGCCAGGGGCCTGGGGACTCGCTAGGCGCGCATGGCCTGGCCGCGACCGTCCACGAAGTCGCCCGTGACGAGGAATGTCACGCGCTGGGCGATCGAGACCCCGTGGTCACCGAACCGCTCGTAGTAGCGACCCACGAGGGTCACGTCGATCGTCTCCTGCGCCGTACCGGTCCAGTCCGGGCCCAGGAGAGCCGCGAACGTGTCCTGGTGGAGGTGGTCCAGCAGGTCGTCGTCGCGCTCGACGTTGGCCGCGACCGTCAGGTCCCGCGTCGTGAGCAGCGTCGTGGTGCGGCGCGCGACCCGGGTCGCGGCGTCGTGCATCTGGGAGAACGTCCCCTCCAGCAGGGGGTGGATCGCGTGCGCCGGGTAGCGGCCCCGCGCGACCTGGGCGACGTGCCGGGCGAGGTCGCCCATGCGCTCCAGGGTTGCGCTCATGCGCAGGGCGCTCACGACGACGCGCAGGTCCGTGGCGACGGGCTGCTGCTGCGCGAGCAGCAGCACGCACCGCTCGTCGAGCTCACGCTCGAGGGCGTCGATCGCATGGTCCGACGCGATGACGGACTGTGCGAGCTGGAGGTCTGCGGTGAGCAGCGCCGTCCCGGCTCGACTGATGGCCGACTCGACCAGCCGACTCATCTCGGCGAGGTCGTCGCCGACCTGCTTGAGCTCGGCCTCGAAGATTTCCCGCATCGCTTCCCTTTCCTGGTGACCAGCAGAGTCCACCATGACAGGTGCGGTGAACGGGGAGATGAACGGTCAGGTGAACGCTGGGACGACGCCACGTGAACTCTTGGACACGCGTCGCTCCCCCGGCCCGGACTGGTCGGGCGGCCCTGTGGGACGACCGTACGCTGGTGGTGTGGAAGGAATCCAGGAGGGAATCGGGCTGCTCGTCGCAGGAGTCATCGGGCTCCTCGTCGGCGTCTTCGCGACGCTCGCGTTCCGGTTCAGCGAGCGCACGCTGCGGCGCATGCCCGACGAGGAGGCGCCCGAGCTCGACGAGGGGCTGGTCCGTGTCCTCGCGGTGCTGCGCTCCGCGGCCGTCGTGCTCGACGCCGAGGGCGAGGTCGTGCGGGCCAGCCCGCCGGCGTACGCGCTGGGCGTGGTCCGCGGCGACGCGATCGTGCACGCCGCGATCCTGGACATGATCTCCGAGGTGCAACGGGACGGCGTGATCCGCGACGAGGAGCTCGAGCTCCCGCGCGGACCGGTCGGGCGCGGCATGGTCATGCTGCAGGTCCGGGTCGCGCAGGTCGGCCCCCACCACATCCTCGTCCTCGCGGAGGACCGCACCGAGGCGCGTCGCATCGACGCGATCCGCCGCGACTTCGTCGTCAACGTGTCGCACGAGCTCAAGACGCCCGTGGGTGCGCTCGCGCTGCTCGCCGAGACAGTGCAGGACGCCGCCGACGACCCGGTCGCGGTCCGCCGCTTCACGGGCCGCATGCAGCAGGAGGCGACGCGCCTGTCCGCGCTGGTCCAGGAGATCATCGAGCTCTCCCGCCTCCAGGTGGCCGGCGCCCTCCAGGCGGTCACGACGGTGCCCGTGCGCGGGGTCGTCGAGGAGTCGGTCGACCGTGCCCGCACCAACGCCCAGGGCAAGGGCATCGTCCTGACCGTCGGTGGGGACCTCGACGCCGTGGTCTACGGCGACCACGCTCTGCTCGTGACCGCGGTGCGCAACCTGCTCGACAACGCGGTCGCCTACTCGGGCGAGAACACCCGCGTCGGGGTCGGGGTGAGCGTGGTCGGCGACCTCGTCGAGATCGCGGTCGTGGACCAGGGCATCGGGATCTCCGAGGGCGAGCAGCAGCGTGTGTTCGAGCGCTTCTACCGGGTGGATCCCGCGCGCTCGCGCGACACCGGTGGGACGGGTCTGGGGCTCAGCATCGTCAAGCACATCGCCGCGGACCACGGCGGCGAGGTGACCATGTGGTCCGAGCCGGGCCGTGGGTCGACCTTCACGCTGCGCATCCCCGCGGCGAACCCGACCGCAGAGGGCTTCGAGAGCGGCGCGGACCCCGAGGGGGAGGACGCGGCCGAGCCCGCCGATCCCGCCGGGCCGACGACCACGCCCACCGCCGCGGACGCGCCGGCAGCCCCTGGCGACACGGCCACCGCGGCCGACTCGTCCGCCCCCGGCGGTCCGACCGCCACCGACGACCCCACGAACCCCGGCCTCGCACCCACCCGGGCGCAGGGCCCCCAGACAGCTCCCCATCCGGGCACGTCCCCCAGAACCAAGGAGGTGGGTGCGTGACGCGCATCCTGGTCGTCGAGGACGAGGAGTCGTACCGCGACCCTCTGACCTACCAGCTGGCCCGCGAGGGCTTCGACGTCGTCGAGGCGGCGACGGGGCCCGAGGCCCTGGCCGCGTACGACGCCGGGGGAGCGGACCTCGTGCTGCTCGACCTCATGCTCCCGGGCCTGAGCGGCACCGAGGTGTGCCGCGAGCTGCGTCAGCGAGGCAACGTGCCCGTCATCATGCTCACGGCCAAGGACTCGGAGATCGACAAGGTCGTGGGCCTCGAGCTCGGGGCCGACGACTACGTGACCAAGCCGTACTCGTTCCGCGAGCTCCTCGCGCGTGTCCGTGCGGTGCTGCGGCGCCAGGGCAGCGTCGAGTCGCCCGCGGAGCCCGAGGTCGACGGGGCGCTCGAGGTCGGGCCCGTGCGGATGGACGTCGACCGGCACGTCGTGACGGTGCACGGCGATCTCGTGTCGTTCCCGCTCAAGGAGTTCGAGCTGCTCGAGCTGCTGCTGCGCAACGCCGGACGCGTGCTGACGCGCGGCCAGCTCATCGACCGGGTGTGGGGGGCCGACTACGTGGGCGACACCAAGACGCTCGACGTGCACGTCAAGCGCATCCGCTCGAAGATCGAGCCGGACCCCGCGACGCCGCGCTACCTGCTCACGGTCCGCGGCCTGGGCTACAAGGTGGCCGACGGCGCCTCGTAGGACGGCTGCGCCCGTCCGCGACGGGCGTCGCCCATGCCGCCTGACGCGGGCGACGCCCCCGTCAGGCGGGCGGCGGCCCGGCGGGCGGGGTGCCGGGCGGTGCGTCGCGGTCGCGCCGCCGGGGCCGTCCGATGAGCGCTCCTCGCCGCTCGGCGGGCGTCTTGGGAGGTTTCGGCGGCTTGGGGGGTCTGCGCCCGTCGCTGCCGTAGAGCTCGTCCCACTGCTCGGAGATGGACTCGGTGACGCGGCGCGTGACGTGCTGGGTGAGGGCGAGGCGGGCCTGTGCCCGTTCGGCGCGCAGGATCGCGCTGTGCTCCTCGCGCAGGGCGATCACGGTGGACAGAGCCATCCCGATCATCACGACCGAGAACGGCAGGGCGATGAGGATCGCAGCCGTCTGGAGCGCGGTGAGACCGCCCGAGATCAGCAGGGCGATCGAGAGGAGGCCGGACAGCACCGCCCACAGGATGCGGTTCCAGACCGCGGGGTGCGGGTCGCCCCCCGAGGTCAGCATCCCGACGACGAACGAGCCCGAGTCGGCGGACGTCACGAAGAAGACGCCGATGAGCACGATCGCGAGCACCGTCAGGACGGGGCCGCCCGGCAGGTCGCCCAGGAGCTGGAAGAGGACGGTGTCGGTGTCGACGGTCCCGTCGGAGCCTATGAGCCCGCCGTCGCCGAAGATCTGCCGGTACAGCGCCGAGCCGCCGAAGACCGAGAACCACAGGAACGTCACGAGCGTGGGGACCAGCAGCGTGCCCATGACGAACTCACGGATGGTGCGGCCCCGGGAGATGCGCGCGATGAAGACGCCCACGAACGGTGCCCAGGAGATCCACCAGCCCCAGTAGAAGATGGTCCACGAGGACTGCCACTCGAGGCCGGCGTCGCCCTGGAAGGCCGTGGTGTCGAACGTGAGCCGGATGACGTTCTGCAGGTAGTACCCCATGGACTGCACGTAGTCGCGCAGGAGGAACAGCGTGGGGCCGACGACGAGCACCGTGAGGGCCAGGACGCCCGCGAGGACCATGTTCCCGTTGGAGAGCCACTTCATGCCGCGCCCCAGGCCGGAGGCCACCGAGAGCGTCGCGACGGCCGTGATCCCGACGATGAGCCCGATCTGGAGCGCGAGGCCCGGGTCTGCCACGTTCAGGAAGCCGAGCCCGGCCCCGATCTGCAGGACGCCGAAGCCGAGCGAGGTCGCGACGCCGAACACCGTGCCGAGCACCGCGACGACGTCGACCACGTCGCCGAGGCGCCCCTTGACCCGGTCGCCGAGCAGGGGTTCGAGGGCCCACCGGATCGAGACGGGCCGCCCCTTGCGGTGGATCGCGTAGGCGAGCGCGAGGCCTGCGACGACGTAGATCGCCCAGGCGTGCACGCCCCAGTGGAGGTAGCTCTGCCCCATCGCGGCCTGCGCGAGCGCTGCGGGGTCGCCCGTGACACCGGGCTTGGGCGACGCGAAGTGGGTCAGCGGCTCGGCCGCTCCCCAGTACACGAGCCCGATCCCCATGCCGGTCGCGAACAGCATCGCGAACCACACGGGCAGCCGGAACAGCGGGCTCTCGTCGTCCTTGCCGAGCACGATGTCACCGAAGCGGCTCAGCCCCATCCACAGCGCGAAGATGACGAACCCGGCCACGATCAGCACGTAGTACCAGCCGAAAGCCCCGATGACGTCGGCCTGGAGAGTGCTCAGGACAGCGGTGGTCCCGTCGGTGAAGACCATCGCGAGGAGCACGAACAGCAGGATGAGTCCTGCGGCGGGATAGAAGACGCGCGGGTACATGCGCCCGGGCGGGGCCGGTAGTGCCGCCGTGCCCGACGCCGTCGCGTCCTCGGGCGGGGGAAGGATGCCGTCGGCGGCCGTGGCCTGGTCCGCGGCAGCTACCGCGGCTCGCTCCTCCGGCGTGTTCTCGGCCGGGTGCGGATGGCTCGTGCCGTCGTCTGCCACAGGGGTCCTCCTGACGTCCGTCGTGGTGCGGTCGTCGATCGACCTCGGATCGCCGGCCGTGGTGTCGGCCCGGCGACCTGTTCCCACCAGACTTCCCGACCCGAACAGGCGGGGCAACCGCTGGGGCCCGTGGCGAGCGTGTTGTCTCTCACCGGGCCTCCGTCGGGCACGCCGGCCCTGCTCTGTCCACAGGCCGCAAGAGTCTGTGCACTGTTCATCCGTCGTTCACCCGGAGCACCGGAACGCGTCACCCGGGCTGCTTAGCGTCGTTGTTGTCACCGGCGCTCGCTGGTGCCCCCGCGTTGACAGGATGGAAGAAGAGAGTGAAGCTCAGCCGATTCACCCGCGCAGGTTCCGCAGCAGCCGTCGGCGTGCTCGCGTTGACGTTGGCAGCGTGCGGCTCGAACAGCACCGACTCCGGTGGTGGCGCCGCCACCGACGGCGCAGAGAACGGCTCGACCGAGGACCTGACCGGCACGCTCGCCGGTGCGGGCGCCTCGTCCCAGGAGAAGGCCGTGGCCGGCTGGATCGCTGGCTTCGGCGACATCGCCCCGGGCGTGACCCTCAGCTACGACGCGGTGGGCTCGGGCGGTGGCCGCGAGCAGTTCCTGTCCGGCGCGACGCAGTTCGCCGGCTCGGACGCCGCCCTCAAGGACGACGAGCTCGCGACGGCGACCGACCGCTGCTTCGGCGGCGAGGCCATCGAGGTCCCGCTCTACATCAGCCCCATCGCCGTGATCTACAACCTGCCTGGTGTCGACGCCGAGCACCTCAACCTCTCGGCCGAGACCCTCGCGAAGATCTTCAACCGCGAGATCACGACCTGGAACGACCCGGTCATCGCCGCGGAGAACGAGGGCGTCACGCTCCCCGGCACCGCGATCATCCCCGTCAACCGCTCGGACGAGTCGGGCACGACGGAGAACTTCACCGAGTACCTCGCGGACGCCTCGAACGGCGCCTGGCCGCACGAGGCCAGCGGTGACTGGCCGTTGTCCGGCGGACAGTCCGGTCAGGGGACGCAGGGCGTCGTCGACACGGTCACGGGTGCCGAGGGCGCCATCGGGTACGCCGACGCCTCGCGTGCCGGTGACCTGGGCACGGCCGCGATCAAGGTCGGCGAGGAGTACGTGCCGTTCTCGCCCGAGGCCGCGGCCAAGGTCGTCGACGCCTCGCCGCGCGCCGCGGACGCGACCGACAAGCGCCTGGTCGTCGAGATCGACCGCACCACGACCGAGGCCGGCGCCTACCCGCTGGTCCTCATCTCCTACTCGATCGCGTGCGACACCTACGACAAGGCCGAGGACGCCGCCAACGTCAAGGCGTACCTGACCTACGTCGCCAGCGAGGAGGGCCAGGCGCGCGCCGCCGAGCCGTCCGTCGCCGGCTCCGCCCCGATCTCGGACGCGCTGCGCACCGAGGTCCAGGCAGCCCTCGACACGATCAGCGTCAAGAGCTGACCGAACAGCTGAACACGGTCTCTCACCCAGGGGCGGGTCACGTCGAGGCACTGCGCCCGACGCGGCCCGCCACGGGTGCGTGACCACCGGAACGTCCGTCCCACCACCGCCGCACCTCAGTCATCGGAGCATCAGTGGCCGTCACCTCTCCTCCCTCCACCCGAGCCGGGCTCGGGTCCGAACCCACGGTCCCCGTGACCAAGGGCGGCCTGGCGGGCCGTCTCTTCGCGGGCCTGTCGACGGGCGCCGGGATCCTCATCCTGCTCGTCCTCGCCGCGGTGGCCGTGTTCCTCGTCATCGAGGCGTGGCCGGCCCTGACGGCGAGCCCCGAGGAGCTCCAGGAGATCTCCTGGTTCAAGGCGGACTCGCTGCTCGCGTACATCGGGCCCCTGGTGTTCGGCACGCTCCTGGCCTCGATCCTGGCGCTCCTGATCGCCGTGCCGGTCTCGGTGGGCATCGCGCTGTTCATCTCGCACTACGCGCCCCGGCGCCTGGCGCAGGGGCTCGGCTACCTGATCGACCTCCTCGCGGCCATCCCGAGCGTCGTGTACGGCCTGTGGGGCGCGCTGTGGCTGCTCCCGATCCTCAACCCGTTCTTCACGTGGCTGAGCGGCACGCTCGGGTTCATCCCGCTGTTCGAGGGCTACCAGGCCCCTGCGAAGAACATCATGTCGGCCTCGATCGTCCTGGCCGTGATGATCCTGCCGATCATCACGGCGGTCTCGCGCGAGGTGTTCCTCCAGACCCCGGTCCTGCACGAGGAGGCCTCGCTCGCCCTGGGTGCGACGCGCTGGGAGATGGTCCGCATGGCCGTCCTGCCGTTCGGCCGCTCGGGCGTGATCAGCGCGTCGATGCTGGGCCTCGGGCGCGCGCTCGGCGAGACCATGGCCGTGCTCATGGTCATCTCGCCCGGGTTCCTCTACTCGCTGTTCCTGCTCAAGCCGGGACAGCAGCAGACGATCGCCGCGAACATCGCCTCGAAGTTCCCTGAGGCCAGCGGCCTCGCGGTGAGCACCCTCATCGCGACGGGCCTCGCGCTGTTCGTCATCACGTTCGTCGTCAACATGATCGCGCGCTGGATCATCGCGCGCCGCAAGGACTTCTCGGGAGCGAACTGATGACGGCCACCGACCTCACCCCCACCACGCCCGCCGCCCCCGACGGCTCGGGCTCCCTCCAGCTCGTCCCGGCGCAGAAGCGCCTGCCCCGCTGGGCCCCCTGGGCCTTCGCCGCGGGCGGCGTCCTCGTCGCGTTCGCGGTCCTCGCGCTCGCTGGGAAGCCGACCGTTGCCGGGGTGCTGGGCCTCGGCGCGGTGCTCTACGCCGTCGGGCTGACCGTGACCTCGCGGTTCGTCGAGGGCCCCCGCTGGGCCACCGACCGCCTCGCGACCACGCTCGTGTCGTTCGCGTTCCTGCTCGCGCTGATCCCGCTCGTCTCGCTCCTGTGGATCGTGGTGACGCGCGGCGCCAAGCTGTTCGGGGCGACGTTCCTGTCGACCGACATGGTCGGCGTCTACGGCGACATGACGAGCGGCGGGATCTGGCACGCGATCGTCGGCACGCTCCTCATCACGGGCGCCGCGACGCTCATCTCGGTGCCGATCGGCCTGCTCACGGCGATCTACCTCGTCGAGTACGGACGTGGCGCCCTCGCCCGCTGGATCACGTTCCTCGTGGACGTCATGACGGGCATCCCGTCGATCGTCGCGGGCCTGTTCGCGTTCTCGCTGTTCACGCTGATCTTCGGCCCCGCGTACCGGGCGGGGATCATGGGCGCGGTCGCGCTGTCGCTGCTCATGACCCCCGTCGTGATCCGCTCGGTCGAGGAGATGCTGCGCCTGGTCCCCAACGAGCTGCGCGAGGCGTCTCTCGCGCTGGGAGTGCCCAAGTGGCTGACGATCGTCAAGGTCGTCCTGCGCACCTCGATCGCCGGCATCGTCACGGGCGTCATGCTCTCGATCGCCCGCGTGATCGGGGAGACCGCGCCCCTGCTGCTCACGGTCGGCCTCATCACCCAGGTCAACTGGGACCTGTTCGACGGTCGCATGGCGACCCTCCCGGTCTTCGCCTACCGCCAGTACGAGCAGGGCGGCGTCGGGATCGACCGGGCCTGGGCCGCGGCCCTGACCCTGATCCTCATCGTCATGCTGCTCAACCTGATCGCCCGGCTCGTCAGCCGCCTCTTCTCGCCCAAGACCGCTCGCTGAGCCGAGCCCACCAGCCTGTCCGGGCGTCGCACCCCGCGCGACCGGACACCGGAAGGAAGCACATCATGTCGAAGCGAATCGACGTCTCCGACCTCAACGTCTACTACGGCGACTTCCTCGCCGTGGAGGGCGTGACCATGGCGATCGAGCCGCGCTCGGTCACGGCGCTGATCGGCCCGTCGGGCTGCGGCAAGTCGACGTTCCTGCGCACGCTCAACCGCATGCACGAGGTCATCCCGGGCGCGCACGTCCAGGGCAAGGCCGTCATGGACGGCCAGGACCTCTACGCGCCCGACGTCGACCCGGTCGCGGTCCGCCGCCAGGTGGGCATGGTCTTCCAGCGGCCCAACCCGTTCCCGACCATGTCGATCAAGGAGAACGTCCTCGCGGGCGTGCGCCTCAACAACAAGCGCATCTCCAAGTCCGACGCCGAGGAGCTCGTCGAGACCTCGCTGCAGGGCGCGAACCTGTGGAACGAGGTCAAGGACCGCCTCGACCGCCCCGGGTCGGGCCTGTCCGGCGGGCAGCAGCAGCGCCTGTGCATCGCGCGCGCGATCGCGGTGCGCCCGCAGGTGCTCCTCATGGACGAGCCGTGCTCGGCGCTCGACCCGATCTCGACGCTCGCGATCGAGGACCTCATGGCCGAGCTCAAGGACGAGTACACGATCGTGATCGTGACGCACAACATGCAGCAGGCGGCCCGCGTGAGCGACCGCACGGCGTTCTTCAACATCGCCGGCACGGGCAAGCCGGGTCGGCTGATCGAGATGGGCGACACCGCGACGATGTTCTCGTCGCCGTCCGAGCAGGCCACGGAGGACTACATCTCGGGCCGCTTCGGGTGACCTGTCCGGCACCCGCCTGACGCACGACGCACGACGGCGAGGCCCCCTCCAGGAGGG
>NZ_JBHUAD010000151.1:0-9708 GCF_042789955.1 Oerskovia sp. NPDC056781 | reverse complement strand
GGTCGTTCTGAGTCCCAGAACGACCCCAACCCCGTTCTCGGCGCCCGGGGTACCCGGGGTACCCGGGGGGGCGTCAGTCCGTGAGGTCCACGATCACCGGGACGTGGTCCGAGGCGCCCTTGCCCTTGCGCTCGTCGCGGTCGATCTCGACGCCCGTCGCGCGGGCGCGCAGCGCGGGGGACAGGTAGGCGTAGTCGATCCGCATGCCCTGGTTCTTGGGGAAGCGGAGCTGCTGGTAGTCCCAGTACGTGTACTTGTGCTCCTCGGGGAAGAAGTCGCGCGTGACCTCGCTGTACCCGGCCGCCGCGAAGGCCGCGAAGGCCACGCGCTCGGCCGGGGACGTGTGCGTGTGCCCCGCGAACGCCGCCGGGTCCCAGACGTCGGTGTCGAGCGGTGCGACGTTCCAGTCCCCGACGAGCGCGACCTGCGCCGCGGGGTCCGCCTCGAGCCAGCCCGCGGCCTGCGTGCGCAGGTTGTGCAGCCACTCGAGCTTGTACGGGTAGTGCGGGTCGTCGAGCGCGCGCCCGTGCGGCACGTACAGGCTCCACACGCGCACGCCCCCGCACGTGGCCCCGATCGCGCGGGCCTCCAGGTGCGGCTCGGCCCCGAAGTGGGGCTGCGTCGCGAAGCCCGTCTCGACGTCCTCGATGCCGACGCGCGAGACGATCGCGACGCCGTTCCACTGGCTCAGCCCGAAGTGCGCGACCTCGTAGCCCGCGGCCTCGAAGACCGCGTGCGGGAACTGGGCGTCCTTGCACTTGGTCTCCTGCAGCGCGAGCACGTCGGTGCCCGACCGTTCGAGGAAGGCGACGGCCCGCTCGGCGCGGGCGCGGATCGAGTTGATGTTCCAGGTGGCGAGACGCATGGCGACAGGCTATCCGGGGCGTCCCACGCGCTGTGCTGGTGGATCGCCGATGGATCGCCGGTGGAAGGCGGGCCTGCCGCGCGGTGCTGCGTGACGTCGTCGGGCGTGCGGGTCTCCCGACCGCCCCGTGCCCCCTAGGCTGAGGCCATGGCGACTGCACTGATCACCGGCGCCAGCGCCGGCCTGGGGCTCGAGTTCGCGTGGCAGCTGGCCACGGCCCGTCACGACCTGGTCCTCGTCGCGCGCGACGAGGAACGCCTGGAGCGCGTCGCGGCGCAGATCCGTGCGGCCGCGGGTGTGCGGGTCCAGGTGCTCCCGGCGGACCTCTCCGTGCCCGACGACGTCGCGCGCGTCGCGGAACGCCTCGCAGTGGTGGAGGAGGACGAGGCAGGGCGGCGGCCCGTGGGCCTGCTCGTCAACAACGCCGGATACGCGGTGCACCAGCGCTTCGTGGGCGGCGACGTCGACGCCGAGGTGAAGGCGCTCGACGTCATGGTGCGCGCGGTCCTGGTCCTCTCGCACGCCGCTGCGGGCCAGATGACCGAGCGGGGCCGCGGTGCGATCCTCAACGTCGCGTCGGTCGCGGCGCTCACGGCGAGCGGCACGTACTCGGCGGCCAAGGCATGGGTGCGCACGTTCACCGAGGGGCTCGCGGTCGAGCTGCGCGGGACGGGCGTCACGGCCACGGCCCTGTGCCCCGGGCTCACGCACACCGAGTTCCACGAGCGGGCCGGGATCGACTACACGCAGCTTCCCGACGTCGCGTGGCTGAACGCCGACCGCGTCGTCGCGGCGGCCCTCGCGGACGTGCGCCGCGGCGTCGTGATCTCGACGCCCTCCCTGCGCTACCGGCTGGCCTCGGGGCTGCTGAAGGTCGCGCCGCGCGCGGCCGTGCGGGCGTTCGAGGGGCGCTAGCGGAGTGCGGGGCGGGGGGAGGCGCGCATGAGCCGGGAGTCGGTCGTGGGGCTGGTCGTGCTGATCGTCCTGCTGGTGCTCGTGGTCGGTGCGGCGGTGCTGGCCAGGGTCGCGCGGCGCCGTCGCCTGGCGACACAGGACGCGCTCCTGCGCGACCTCGGCTGGGAGTCCGTGCCGTCCGACGAGTCGCTGCTCGACCGGTGGCGCGGTGCCCCGTTCGACGTCCAGGACCGCGGCCGGGTCGAGGACCTGCGGCGTGGGACGGTCGGCGGGTGGCCGCTCGTGACGTTCCGGTACGCGTGGCGCTCGGCGGCGACCATGGCCGGACGCGGGCGCCCGACGATGGTCGAGTGCCAGGTCGTGGCGCTCGACGCACCGCGGGAGGTCCCGACGGTCGAGGTCGTGCCCGTGGGCTACCGGCAACCGTCCGTCCAGCGCGTCGTGGGCCGCGAGGTCGTGTTCGACGACCTGACGTTCGCCGCGACCTGGACGGTGCGGGCCCCCGACGAGCTCGCGACGCACGCGCTCCTGACGGCGCCCGTGCGGCAGGCGCTCCTTGCTCCCGCGTACGCCGGGACCCGGCTGCGGTTCGAGTCCGGGGCGCTCCTGTCGTGGACCGACGGCCCGGCGCCGGTCGAGGACGTGAACGACCTCGCGCTGCTGCTCGCCGGTGTCCTCGATCTCGTCGGGGCCCCCGAGCGTCCGGGGGACGAGGAGGCACGGCCCGCGCAGGCGCCGGACCGCTAGCCTTGACCCCATGACCGAGACCTCCACGCACCTGTCCCCGACGCCCCGCGAGCAGCTTCGCGACCTGATCGCCGAGCTCGCGATCGTGCACGGGAAGGTGACGCTGTCCTCCGGCAAGGAGGCCGACTACTACGTGGACCTGCGCCGCGTCACGCTCCACCACCGTGCGGCCCCGCTCATCGGGCACGTCCTGCTGGACCAGCTCGAGGAGGTCGGGCTGGGCACGGCCGAGGTCGACGCCGTGGGTGGCCTGACGCTGGGCGCCGACCCGATCGCGACCGCGCTCCTGCACGCCGCCGCCTCGCGCGGTCAGGACCTCGACGCGTTCGTGGTCCGCAAGGCGGCCAAGGCGCACGGCATGCAGCGCCAGATCGAGGGACCGGAGATCGCGGGGCGCCGGGTCGTCGTCGTCGAGGACACGACCACGACGGGCGGCTCGCCCATCACGGCGATCGAGGCCGCGCGGGCTGCGGGCGCCGAGGTCGTGGGGGTTGCGACGATCATGGACCGTGACACGGGGGCGCGCGAGAAGATCGAGGCGCTCGGTGTGCCGTACCACTCGATCTTCGGCCTGACCGACTTCGACCTGGCCTGACCGACCCGCCGGCCCGACCGACCTGACCGGGCCGGTCCGAGGAGGACGGGGCCCGGCCCCGACGAGCAGGGGGAGCGATGGACGGTTCGTGGTTCGTGGTCGGGATGGCGCTGCTCGCGGTCGCGGGGGTGCTCGTCGGCTGGTGGGGGCACCGGGCGCGGATCGCGCTGCTCGAGCGCTGGGCGTCGGCGAACGGGTGGGAGCACCACGGCGTGGACCCTGCGCTCGCACGCCGATGGCGAGGGACTCCCTTCGACGAGGGGCGCTCGCGGCGTGCGACCGAGGTCCTGACCGGGCCGTTCGAGGGGCGCTCGGCCCTGTCCTTCACGTACTCGTGGACCACGGGATCGGGCAAGGAGTCGACGACCCACTCCGCGCACGTGGTCGCGCTGCTGCTCGACGCGTCGTTCCCGACGCTCCAGCTCACGCCCGAGGGCCTCGGTGCGAAGCTGGCCAAGGCGTTCGGGGGGCAGGACATCCAGCTCGAGTCGGACGCCTTCAACCGGGCGTGGCGGGTCGAGTCGAGCGACCTGCGGTTCGCGCACGACGTGCTGCACCCGCGCACCATGCACCGGTTGCTGGAGGCGGACTTCGAGCGCAGGTTCCTGCGGATCGAGGGCGACGCGATCGTCGCGTGGACGGGCGGGCGGACAGTGCCGGACAACGTCTTCCCGATGCTCTCGCGGCTCGCGGTGGTGGTCGACGCGGTCCCGGACTTCGTGTGGCTGGACCGCGGGGCCCTCCCGCCTCGTCGTGCGGAGCGGCCGCCGCGCAGGCCGGGCGGGGTCCCTCCAGAACCGAAGGCGGGGTCGGCGGCCGAAACGCCGCCGTGGGGCACGCCGTCGCCGTGAGCCGCACGGTCCGGCGAGGGGTCGCCCCGCTACGATGCACCTACCTTCCGCGCCGCCCGACGGCGTCCCGCGCCCGGTCCGTCAGGTCCGGCCACGTGATGCTCGGGCGCCCGGTCCGACCAGCTCAGCCCAAGGGGGCAGCATGACAGGCGGCACCATCGCCTTGATCGTCATCGGCATCGTCGTCCTGATCGTCCTGTTCTGGGCGGTCGCGCAGCACAACGGCTTCGTCCGGCTGCGGAACCTGGTGCAGGAGTCGTGGCGCCAGATCGACGTCGAGCTGCACCGTCGCCACGACCTCATCCCCAACCTCATGGAGACCGTGAAGGGGTATGCGGCGCACGAGCGCGGCGTGTTCGAGGAGGTGGCGGCGGCTCGTTCGGCCGCGGCCGGTCCGGCGTCGGGTCCTGCGGACCAGGCGGCCAAGGAGAACCAGCTGACGCAGGCTCTGGGGCGGCTGTTCGCGGTGGCCGAGGCCTACCCGGTGCTGCGGGCGAGCGAGAACTTCGGTCGGCTCCAGGACGAGCTGACGAACACGGAGGACCGCATCGCGGCCGGTCGCCGGTTCTACAACGCCAACGTGCGCACGTTGAACACGAAGGTCGAGACGTTCCCGCCGAACGTCGTCGCGAGGATGTTCGGGTTCCAGCGCGCGGAGTACTTCGAGGTCGAGAACCCGGCTGTGCGTGCCGCGCCGCGCGTCGACTTCCACGGGAACGGGTCGATCGTCGACCGCTGAGACGACGGCTCCTGACCCGGGACCAGGAGCGGGTCGGCGGCGGAGCAGGATGTGGCCGAGGGGTGGGGCGCCGGTGGGCGCACCGCCCCTTCGCTGCGTCACCTGTGGCCTGGGCGATACGTGGGTGTGACTCCGCGCACAGCAGATAAGGTTTGCCTTGCTTTGGTGAGGCAGCCCTTATATGGTCCACGGGGCGATGGTCGAGAGACCTGTCGCCATGCGTCGCCATCGCGGGCGACCCTGGACCTTCACAGGAGATCGAGTGCTCATCACGCAACGGGAAGGGCGCCGACGCGCCCTCGCGTCACTCCTGACCGGGGCGCTCGTCGCCGGTCTCACCTTCGTCGGGGTCGCTCCGGCCGGCGCCGCCGCGGACACCGTCACGGTGTCCGGCGGCAGCGCCACCTGGAACTTCACCGACGGCTGGACGGACTACGTCACCGGCCCGATCGCCAAGGGGACCGTCACGCCCGCACTGATCGACGGGAAGTCGGTCTACAAGCCGGCCTCCGGTGCGCTCGACACGGCAGGCGCGGGGACCGTGAAGTTCGCCGGGACGACGAAGTACTCGGGCCACGACGGCGCCCTCGACCTCACGATCTCGGACCTCACGCTCCGCCTCACCTCCGCGACGGCGGGCGTGCTCACGGCCGACTTCAGCGGCACGGTCAACGCGGGCGCCGGGAACGACGCGAAGGTCGCCGACGTCACCGTCACGCCGACGCGGACCGGCGACAAGCTCGCCCTCGTCGTGAACGGGACCGTCGCGAGCACCCTCGCGTCGGTCTCGAGCTACTTCAGCGCGTATACCGGCAAGCCCATGTCCACGCTCACGGCGGCGCTCGACGCGCCGCTCCCGGTGGTCCCTGCCACGGCGACGACCACGACGCTCGCGGTCTCGCCCGCGGGCACCTCGGTCGAGGGCACGGCGCTCGCGCTCGGTGCGACGGTCGCGCCGGCCGCCGCGGGCACGGTCGAGTTCCGTGACGGCGCCTCGTCGCTCGGCACCGCCGCGGTCTCCGCAGGCGTCGCACGCCTGGACGTGCCCGCCCCGGCCGTCGGTGCGCACTCCCTGAGCGCGCACTTCACGCCGACGGACGCCGCGGCGTTCACGGCCTCGGCCTCCGCGTCGGTCACGCACACCGTGACCGCCAAGCAGGTCGACCCGCCGGCCCCGGTCGCGGACCCCAAGGTCACGGTCACCCCGACCAAGGACGTCGACCCCGCGGTCGAGAACACGTTCACGATCTCGGGCACCGGTTTCGTCGGCGCGGGTGCGAAAAACGGCGCCTACGTGCTCCTTGGTGAGACCTCGGTCTGGAGCGGCGGCTCGGCCCTGCCCGGTGCGGGCTGGCTGAAGCAGGCGTTCGTCCCGAGCGCCCTCGTCAAGGACGGCGCGTTCACGACCACGATCACGGTCCCGGCAGGCACGCTCGACCCGTCGAAGTCCTATCAGGTGGCCACGTCCGCCGCGCACGGGCTGTCGGTCACCGACCGCTCGCTCGACACGTTCACCCCGATCACGTTCAAGACCGAGGAGCCCACGACCCCGGTGTTCGCACCGAAGATCGACGTGTTCGCCGCCGACGGGAAGACGCCGCTCGGCACCACCGTGGTGCGTCCTGGTGACGAGATCGTCGTGAAGGGCACCGGGTTCGACCCGGCTGCGAACGTCGGGGGCCGTGGGGTGCCGATCCCGGCGCACCTGCCGCAGGGCAGCTACGTGGTGTTCGGGTCGTTCGCGAAGGACTGGCAGCCCTCGACGGGGGCGCCGTCGTCGGCCCGCAAGACGGGGCCGCAGGCCTGGGCCCTGGCCGAGTCGGTGCTGGACCAGGTCCCGCCGCAGTACCAGGCCGCGATCCGCAAGGACTGGGTGGACATCTCTGCTGACGGCTCGTTCACGGCGACGCTGAAGCTCACCACGCTCGACGCGCTCGAGGGCGGGACGTTCGGCATCTACACGTACGCCGCGGGCGGTATGAAGAACGCCGCGCAGGAGAAGTCCGTCGCGGTGAACTTCACCAACGCACCGGCCCCCGCGTTCGAGCCGAAGGTCGAGGTCTTCGCCGCTGACGGCACGACGCCGCTGAGGAACACGTTGGTGCGCGCGGGGGACAAGGTCGTCGTGAAGGGCTCCGGGTTCGACCCGGCCGCGAACGTCGCCCCGGAGGGCAACCGTCCGCCGATCTCAGCGGGCAACCCCGCGGGGACCTACGTGGTCTTCGGGAAGTTCGCCGACGCGTGGAAGCCGTCCACGGGTGCACCGGCGTCGGCTCGCGTGGTCGGTGACCAGCGGTGGGCGCTGAGCCAGGCCGGGTTCGACGCGATCTCGCCTGCTTTCCAGGGGGCGGTGCGTGGTCAGTGGGTCACGGTCTCGCCCGAGGGTGAGTTCACGGCCGAGCTGACGGTCAAGCCTGGGCAGAAGTCGGGCGTCGACGTCGCGTGGCCCGAGTCCGGCTCCTTCGGCGTCTACACCTACGGCGCAGGCGGCGTGACGAACGCTGCTCAGGAGCTCTCCGTCCCGGTCAACTACACCGACGCGGCGGTGCCCGCAGGGCTGACCGTGACGCCGGGGCTGTCCCAGGTCGTCCCGGGAGGCAAGCAGACCCTGACGGTCGACGGCCTCGGCGCGGGGGACAGGGTCCGGTCGGTCGCGCTCGACGGTGCCGCCGCGACGTTCTCGTCCACCGGCGACTCGATCACCGTCACGGTCCCCAGGGCGGCCTCTGCAGGGACGACGACGGTCACGGTCCTGAGCGAGCTCGGTGCGCACGGCGAGGCGGTCTTCTCGATCGTGAAGCCCACCGTGACGGTCACGCCGAACGGCGACGTCGACCCGTCGGTCGCGAACACCTTCACGATCACAGGCAGCGGCTTCGTGGGAGCCGGTGCCACGAACGGCGCCTACGTCCTGCTGGGTGACGCGACGATCTGGAAGGGCGAAGGCCCCTTGGTCGCCGCGGGCTGGTTGCAGCTCGCGCACGTGGCCTCGATCGTCGACGGGAAGTTCACCACGACCGTCACGGTCCCGGCCGGTTCGTTCGACCCGACCAAGGAGTACGTCGTCGCGACCTCCGCGGCGCACGGCCTCTCCGTGACCGACCGGACGCTCGACACGTTCTCCTCCATCACGGTCAAGCAGGCTGTTCCTGGGGCCGTCGAGACGACCACGACCCTGAGCGCGGCCTCCGCAGAGGTCCCTCGTGGGGATGCCGCGGAGCTCTCGGCGACCGTCACCCCGACCAGGGCTGTCGGCACCGTCGAGTTCCTGCGCGGGGACTCCGTCGTGGCCAGGATCCCTGTGGTCCAGGGCGCGGCACGTGTCAGTGTGCCGACCTCGGGTCTCGGCCCGGTCCAGTTCTCGGCGCGCTTCGTCCCGTCGGACGCGGCGGCATTCCTGCCGTCAGCGTCGCAGACCGTCACCGTGACCGCCGTCGAAGGGCCACCCGTCGACGGCAACCTCCCCGTGGGCAACCTCCAGTGGGGCGTCAAGGAGAGCTTCCGCAGCTACATCACGGGGAGCATAGCCAAGGGCGGCGCCGTGGCGTCTGCCGGCGCCTCCGTCAAGGACGGGACCTTCGACTTCCGCCAGACAGGCGGTTCGTGGAAGGCAGGCTCGCTCCTCGGGACCGCCGAGTACGGCGGGACGGTCACCTTCTCGGGCCATGACGGGCTGCTCAACCTCACCCTGTCTAACCCGACCGTCGAGGTGTCGTCGGCGCTGCACGGCACCCTCGTCGTCGACGTGCGCTCCGCGAACCTCGACGGGACCACGTTCGAGGCCAAGCGCGTCCCGTTCGCCTCGCTCGCGCTGAACAACGGCGCGATCGAGCACGAGAGCGGCTCGGTCACCTACGTCGACGTCGCCACGACGCTGACCGACGCGGGGTCGAAGGCCTTCAGCGGTTTCTACCCGGCGGGAACCCCGCTCGACCCGATCTTCTTCGTGATGGGTGCCCTCGGGTCCCAGGGCGGCGACGGCGGCACCATCGGGACCCCCGGCGACGGGACGGGAACGGCCCCGGTCGACCCCGCCAAGGCCACCCTCTCGGTCTCCCAGGTCGCTCCCGGCGGTCAGGTCACGATCAGCGGTGTCGGTTTCGACGCGAACGAGACCGGCCTCAAGTCGGTCATCCGCTCGACCCCGCGGACGCTCGCGACGGGCATCACGGCCAACGCCGGTGGCGCCGCCTCGGCCACGGTCACGATCCCCAAGGACCTCGAGCCGGGCGAGCACACGCTGTCCCTCGAGGGGGCGAACCACACCGTCCGCGCGGCCATCACGGTCGTGGGGACCAGCACCTCGGGCGGTTCTGCCGCCCAGCAGTGCTACGCGCAGGGCGTCAACGGTGCGACCCTGAGCTGGGGTGTGAGCGACTCGTTCCGTGCGTACATCGCGGGGCCGATCGCGAAGGGCTCGGTCTCGACCAGCGGCGTCAAGGACAACGGTTCGTCCTTCACGTGGAGCGGTGGCAAGGGCTCCTTCAACACCGACCTCGGCAAGGGCCGCACGAGCTTCGCCGGCTCGGTGAAGTTCACGGGCCACGACGGCATCCTCGACCTGCAGATCTCCAACCCGCGGGTCCAGGTCGACGGCAGCACCGGCACCCTGGTCGTCGACGTCGTGAGCAGCGACATGCAGGGCAACAAGTCCACGAGCAAGGGCGTCGCGTTCGCGAGCCTGAACCTCTCGGGCAAGAAGTCGACCTCGGGCAGCACGATCACGTGGAAGGGCGTCCCCGCCACGCTGACCGCTGCGGGCGCCAAGGCGTTCGCGGGCTTCTACGAGCCGGGGACGGCACTCGCCCCTGTCACGTTCAGCTTCCCGGTCGGCGGTGACGTCGAGTGCGACGTCTACTCGGGCCTCGCGGACACCGGTGCCGACTCGGCGACGCTCACGGCCTTCGCCGTGATGCTGCTCCTGGGTGGCGCCGGCCTGCTCGCGGTGAGCAAGCGTCGTCGGGCACGCGTCCAGGCCTGACGAACCAGCACGACC
>NZ_JBHUAD010000150.1:0-9715 GCF_042789955.1 Oerskovia sp. NPDC056781 | reverse complement strand
AGTTCATGCAGCGCGACCTGCGCCTGCTGCTGGCGAAGAACCCGGCCGGCTGGCTGGAGACGTTCTCCCTGATCGACCCGCCACCCACCCCGACCCCGAGGAGTACCGCGTGACCGCGCTCCTACGACTGACCGGACGACGCCTGCTCGCCCTGCCCGTCATGATCCTGGGCATCACCCTGCTCGTCTTCGTCGTCATGCAGTTCGCGCCCAGCGACCAGGCGACCAACGCCCTCGGCGAGTCCGCCACGGACGCGGCCAAGGAGGCCTACCGCGCCGCGAACGGTCTGAACGACCCGATGCTCGTGCAGTACGGCAACTTCCTGGCCGGCCTGGTGCGCGGCGACATGGGCATGACCGTCCCGCCCTCCCAGCCCGTGAACGAGCTCATCGCCAACGCGTTCCCGCTCACGCTCCAGCTCACGTTCATGGGCCTGGCGATCGCCGTCGTGCTCTCGCTCGTGCTCGGCGTGACCGCCGCCCTCTACCGCGACCGCTGGCCCGACCAGGCCATCCGCGTCCTGTCGATCGCGGGCGTCGCGACGCCGTCGTTCTGGCTCGCGATCCTCCTCATCCAGCAGTTCTCGCTGCGCCTGGACTGGTTCCCCTCGGGCGGTTACACGAACCCCTCGGACGACTTCGGGATGTTCCTCGCCTCGATGTTCCTGCCCGCGCTCTCCCTCGCGATCCCCGTCGCGGCGTCGCTGACCCGCGTGGTCCGCACCGCGATGGTCGAGGAGCTCGACCGCGACTACGTGCGTACCGCGATCGGCTCGGGGCTGCCCCGCGGCGTGGTCGTCGGGCGCAACGTCCTGCGCAACGCGCTCATCACACCCATCACGGTGCTCGGCCTGCGCGTCGGCTACCTCATGGGCGGGGCGGTCATCATCGAGGTCATCTTCGACCTGCCCGGCATGGGCAAGCTCATCCTCAACGGCGTGACCGCGAGCGACACCGCCCTGGTGCAGGGAGTGACGCTGACCGTCGCCCTGACCTTCGTGGTCGTCAACATCCTGGTCGACCTCCTCTACCTCGTCGTCAACCCTCGAATCCGGACGGTGTGACATGCGTCGGAAGCTGACAGAACGACTGTCCCGCCCGGGCCTGCGCCTCGCGGCCCTCCCCCTGGGCTCCAAGATCGCCCTCGGCTTCGTGCTCCTGGTCGCGCTCCTGGCGATCTTCGCCCCGCTCGTCGCGGCCTACGACCCGCTGCAGTCCGGCACGCCGGCCCAGCCGCCGTCGGGCGAGCACTGGTTCGGCACGGACCGCACGGGCCGCGACATCTTCTCGCGCATCGTCTACGGGGCCCGCTACTCGCTCGTGATCGGCCTGGGAGCCACCGCGGTCGCCCTGGTCGCGGGTGCGATCCTCGGCTCGGTCGCCGCGACGGCCCACAAGGCCGTGAGCGAGACCCTCATGCGGATCCTCGACATCATCATGGCCTTCCCGGGCATCGCCCTGGCCGTGGTCTTCGTGGCCGTGTGGGGCAAGTCCCTGCCGGTCCTCATCTTCACGATCGCGTTCCTCTACACCCCGCAGATCGCCCGCATCGTCCGCGCCAACGTGCTCAGCCAGTTCGGCGAGGACTACGTGTCGGCCGAGAAGGTCATCGGCGCGCGGACGTCGCTGATCCTGATGAAGCACGTGGCCCGCAACTGCCTCGCCCCGATCATGGTGTTCGCGACCGTCCTGGTCGCCGACGCGATCGTGTTCGAGGCGAGCCTGTCCTTCATCGGCGCGGGCGTCCAGGACCCCGAGCCCTCGTGGGGCAACGTCATCGCCTACGGCCGCAACCTGCTCCTCAACGGCGGCTGGTGGGCGACCTTCTTCCCCGGCATGGCGATCCTCCTGACGGTCCTCTCCCTCAACGTCCTGTCCGAGGGCCTCACGGACGCGATGGTCCGCCCCGCGGCCCGCAAGCCGGCCGAGGCTCGCACCGCTGCCGCCGCGGCCGAGGACGCCGCGCACGCCACGGACCCGCTCACCGAGCCCGACGCCGACGCCCCCCTCGAGTACTCGGGCGGCGCCGACCTGCGCGAGCCGCGCGCGCTCGACGAGCTCGTCGCCGACACCTCGGTGATCCCCGACCCGGAGCTCGCGGTCGCGGCGGCCGCCGCCCAGCGCGAGGCCCTCGCCGTCCAGCTCGACCGCCTGCGGGTGGCCGAGAGCCACCGCACCGACCGCCTGGTCCACACGGGCGACGCCGCTCCCCTGCTCGAGGTCAAGAACCTCTCGATCCGTTTCCCCGAGCGGCACGGCGACGTGGCCGTCGTGGACGACATCAGCTTCTCGGTGCGTCCCGGCGAGACCATGGCGCTGGTCGGTGAGTCGGGCTGCGGCAAGTCCCTCACGAGCCTCGCGGTCATGGGCCTGCTGCCCGCCTCCGCCCAGGTCACGGGCGAGATCCTGCTCGACGGCGTGGACCTGCTCACCACGACCCCGGCCCGCCGCAACGCGCTGCGCGGCCACGAGATGGCCATGGTGTACCAGGACGCGCTGAGCTCGCTCAACCCGTCGATGCTGATCCGCACCCAGATGGCCCAGCTCGTCAAGAGGGGCGGGACGCGCACCGCGGTCGAGCTCCTCGAGCTCGTGGGCCTCGACGCCCAGCGCACGCTCAAGAGCTACCCGCACGAGCTCTCGGGCGGGCAGCGCCAGCGCGTGCTCATCGCCATGGCGCTCACGCGGGACCCGCGACTGGTCGTCGCCGACGAGCCGACCACGGCCCTCGACGTCACGGTCCAGAAGCAGGTCGTGGACCTGCTCAACGAGCTCCGCGAGGAGCTCGGGTTCGCGATGGTCTTCGTGAGCCACGACCTGGCGCTCGTCGCGTCGCTCGCGCACCGCGTGACGGTCATGTACGCGGGGCAGGTCGTCGAGTCGGCTCCCGTGCCGAGCCTGCTCATGAACCCGCAGCACGAGTACACGCGCGGGCTGCTCGGGGCGGTGCTGTCGATCGAGTCGGGCGCGGAGCGCCTGCACCAGATCCCCGGCACGGTCCCCTCGCCGCGCGACTTCGCGACGGGCGACCGCTTCGCTCCCCGGTCCTCCCGACCGCAGGACGCGTTCGTGCCCCGTCCCCCGCTGCGCACGCTGCCGGGGACCGACCACCGCTACGCCAGCCACACCGAGTCGACCGACAGCGGACTGCTGGTCCAGGAAGGTGCCCGATGAGCGACGACGCTCCTGTCCTGGAGCTCAAGGACGTGCACGTGGTGCACAAGGCCCGCACGGGCAAGCTCTTCCGTCCGGACCGCGTGCACGCGGTCGCCGGGGTCGACATGGCCGTGCGCCGCGGCGAGACCATCGGGATCGTGGGCGAGTCGGGCTGCGGCAAGTCGACGCTCGCCAAGGTCATGGTGGGCCTCCAGGCCCCCACGAGCGGTGACGTCGTGTTCAACGGGCGCAGCGTGCTCAAGCGCAACGCCCGCACCCGCAAGGAGTTCGGGCGCGCGATCTCGATCGTGTTCCAGGACCCGTCGACGGCCCTCAACGGCCGCATGCTGGTGCGCGACATCCTGCGCGACCCGCTCGACGTGCACCAGATCGGCTCGCCCCGGGACCGTGAGCGCCGCGTGAGCGAGCTCCTCGACCTCGTGGGCCTGCCGCAGTCGGCGCTCGACGTGCTGCCCAGCCAGGTCTCGGGCGGTCAGCGCCAGCGCGTGGCGATCGCCCGCGCCCTGGCGCTCGACCCGGACGTGATCGTCGCGGACGAGCCCACGTCGGCGCTCGACGTCTCGGTGCGCGCCCAGGTCCTCAACCTCCTGACGGACCTCAAGGCGCGCCTGAACCTCGGGCTCGTGTTCATCTCGCACGACATCCAGACCGTCCGGTACGTCTCGGACCGCATCGCGGTCATGTACTTCGGGAAGGTCGTCGAGGAGGGCACGGCCGAGGAGGTCTTCGACCGCCCGACGAACGACTACACCCGGACCCTGCTCGGCGCCGCGCCGACCCTGCTCTGACGGTTCCCCCATCCCTCGGTGCCGGGCGGAGCCCTTCCGCCCGGCACCACCGCACCATCCTTGGAGTCCGCTGTGCCCACCACGACCACCTTCTCCGGTGTCATCCCTCCCGTCGTCACCCCGCTCACGGCCGACGGCGAGCTCGACCGCGCGTCGTTCGAGCGCCTCATCACGAGCCAGCTCGACGCGGGCGTGCACGGCCTGTTCGTGCTCGGTTCGTCGGGTGAGGTCGCGTACCTCGACGACGCCCGCCGCTCCCAGGTCATGGAGGCGGCGGTCGAGATCACCGCGGGCCGCGTGCCCGTCATGGCGGGCGTGATCGACCTGACGACGCGCCGCGTCGCGGACCAGGTCCGCCGCGCGCAGGACGCGGGCGTCGACGCGGTCGTCGCGACGGCTCCGCTGTACATCCGCACGAACGACGACGAGATCGAGCGTCACTTCCGGGGCGTCGCCGCGGCGAGCGACCTGCCGCTGTTCGCGTACGACGTGCCCGTGTGCGTGCACTCGAAGCTCGACCTGGGCATGCTGGTCCGTCTGGGTTCGGAGGGCGTCATCGCGGGCGTCAAGGACTCGAGCGGTGACGACGTCGGCTTCCGTCGCCTGGTCGCGGCGAACCGTGCGGCGGGCAGCCCGCTGCGCCTGTTCACGGGCCACGAGGTCGTCGTCGACGGCATGCTCCTGCTCGGCGCCGACGGCGTCGTGCCGGGCCTCGGCAACGTCGACCCGGCGGGCTACGTGCGCCTGTGGGACGCGGCGCAGGCCGGCGACTGGGTCCGGGCCCGCGACGAGCAGGACCGCCTCGCGTCCCTGTTCGAGATCGTCTTCCAGCCCCGCGGCTACAGCGGCGGCGCGAGCGGCCTGGGCGCGTTCAAGACGTCGCTGCAGCTCCTCGGCGTGATCGGGTCCAACGTCATGACGACCCCGGCCCCCGCCCTGGAGGGCGAGGTCGTGGACCAGATCAAGGTGATCCTCGCGGAGGCCGGGCTGCTGTGAGCGTCCCGACCCACCGCACCGCCGTCGGGATCGACCTGGGCGGTACGAAGATCGCCGCGGGGCTCGTCCGCGACGACGGCACGGTCCTCGCCCGGGCCGGGGTCCCCACCCCGGCCCGGGAGGGGGCGGACGCGATCCTCGACGCGGTCGCGCGCCTGGTCGCGCTCCTCCTGCCCGACGGCGCCGACGCCCCCGGGGTCTCCGGCTCGCCCGACGCCCTGGTCGGGGTGGGCATCGGCTCGGCCGGGGTCATCGACTCGGGCCGCGGCCGAGTCGTGGCGGCGACCGACGCCCTGACGGGGTGGGCCGGCGCCGACCTCGCGGGCGGGACCGCCACCCGCCTCGCGGCAGCGGGCGGCCCCGCGGCGGGTCTGCCCGTGCACACCGACAACGACGTGCACGCGCACGCGCTGGGCGAGCACTGGCTGGGGGCGTGCGCGGGGACGCGGACCGCGCTCGTCGTCGCGGCCGGCACCGGGGTCGGGGCCACGCTCCTGCTCGACGGCACGCCCCAGCACGGCGCACGCCACGTGGCCGGGCACCTGGGGCACCTGCCCGCGGCCGAGGCGGCGGGCCTGCTGTGCACGTGCTCGCGCTCGGGCCACCTCGAGGCGATCGCGTCGGGGCCCGCGCTGCACGCCCTGTACCTGCGGCTCGGCGGCGATCCCACGGTCGAGACCGCTCGGGTCGTGTGCCAGATCACCGACGTCGACCCGGTCGCCCACCAGGCCGTGGTCCTCGCGGCCACGGCCCTGGGCCGGACCGTGGGCGGCGTCGCGAACATGCTCGACCCCGAGGTCGTCGTGGTCAGCGGCGGTCTCGCGGGGGCCGGGAGCCTGTGGTGGGACACCCTGTCCGCCGCGGTCGCGTCCGAGCTCATGCCCGCGCTCGACGGCCTGCCCGTCGTGACCGCGACGCTCGGCGGCGACGCGGCCGTCCTGGGGGCGGCCCGGCTCGCGTTCGTCGCGCACGAGGAGCGAGGGACGTCCGTCGTACCGAGCGAGCCGGACGCGCCCGTCCACCCCGGCACGCCCGAGGCCGTCGCACCGCTCGCCTCGCTCGTGACCCCGTGACCCCGTGACCCCGTGACAACCGTCCCTCTCGCCTCCCGGAGGATCCCGTGACCGACCGTCCGTCGACCGCCCCCGCACCCACCGCGGGACCGGTGACCCCCGACCCGCTCGTCGCGCTGCGCGGCGGCCTCGTCGTCTCGTGCCAGGCCTACCCCGGCGAGGCCATGCGGGACCCGCGGACCATGACCCAGGTCGCGCTCGCCGCGGTCCGCGGCGGCGCGGTGGGCATCCGTGTCCAGGGCGTCGCGGACGTCGAGCACGTCACGCACGCGTTCGCCGAGCTCGGGATCACGGTGCCCGTGACAGGGCTCTGGAAGGACGGGACCGACGGGGTCTTCATCACCCCGACCCTGCGCCACGCGGTGGCCGTCGCCCACGCCGGAGCGACGATCGTCGCGATCGACGGGACCCGGCGACCGCGCCCCGACGGCCTGAGCCTCGCGCAGACCGTCGCGGGCCTGCGCGAGCAGGCGGCCGCGCTGGTCATGGCGGACTGCGGGAGCCTCGACGACGCGCTCGCGGCCCGCGACGCCGGGGTCGACGTCGTCGGGACGACGCTGTCTGGGTACACGGGCGAGCGGCCGCGCACCGACGGGCCGGACCTCGAGCTGCTCGCCCAGCTCGTCGACCGCCTCGACGTCCCCGTGATCGCCGAGGGCCGCGTCCACTCCCCCGCCCAGGCGCGCGCCGCGCTCGACGCCGGCGCGTGGGCGGTGGTCGTCGGGACCGCGATCACCCATCCCACGAGCATCACCGGCTGGTTCGTCGACGCCCTCACCGCCTGACGCCCCCGCCCCCTCTCAGCCCCTGGCTGAACCGGCCCTCCCTCGACCGACCCGGCCCGACCCCACCCAGCCCCACCCGGACCGCCCGCACCGCCGCGGACAGCCCGGCACGCACACGCCGGACCACGACGGTCCCGCACCCGCCCGCCCGACGCCCGCTCCGCCGTCGGGCACCTCGCACCAGGAGCCCCCAGACCGGACCCCCGCACCCGACTCGGTGCCGAGGCGGAGGTCCGCGCCGCGCCCCGTCCCGCGCCCGGGAAGGGGCACGGCCCCCGCAGGACCGCACCGTGCAGCACGACAGCAAGAGCTCTGACCCGACGAAGCCAGGAGTATCTGATGCCACTGCACCCACCCACCCCGCCCAGCGCCGCACCGCCGTGCACGCGCCGCCGGTCACGCGCGGCGCTCGCCGCCGGGCTGTCCCTGCTCCTCGTGGCCCCGGCCGCGAGCGCCCAGGCGTTCGACCCGTTCCCTCCCGCCGCGACCGACGGGCCGGGGACGTTCTCCGAGCAGACCCTCGCGGTCGGCGGTACGGGCGGCTACGCGAACTACCGCATCCCCGCGCTGACCACGACGAACGACGGCACGATCCTCGCGTCCTACGACGGGCGGCCGTTCAACGCCGCGGACGCCCCGCAACCGAACTCGATCCTGCAGCGCGTGAGCCGTGACGGCGGCGCGACGTGGGAGCCCACGACGGTCGTGGCCGCGGGGCACGGGACGAACGCCTCCCCCGACAAGTACGGGTTCTCCGACCCGTCCTACGTCGTGGACCGCGAGACGGGAACCGTCTTCAACTTCCACGTGAAGTCCTTCGACCAGGGCTTCGGCGGGTCGGCCACGGGCGTCGACCCGACCAACCGCCAGATCCTGCACGCCGCGGTCAGCGTCTCGGAGGACGGCGGACAGACGTGGGAGGGCCGCGTCATCACCGACGGCGCCAAGGACCCGTCGTGGGCCGGCATCTTCGCGGCCTCGGGCGAGGGCATCCAGCTGCGCTACGGCGAGCACGCCGGACGGCTGGTCCAGCAGTTCACGGCCCGCATGGGCGGGACCTACAAGGCCTACAGCGTCTACTCCGACGACCACGGCGCCACGTGGCAGCACGGCGAGGCCTTCGGGACGGGCATGGACGAGAACAAGTCGGTCGAGCTCTCCGACGGTCGCGTCATGATGAACTCGCGCGACTCGGCCGGTAGCAAGTACCGCAAGATCGCCTTCTCGACCGACGGCGGGCACACCTACGGCCCCGTGACGCTCGACCGCCAGCTCCCCGACCCGACCAACAACGGCTCGATCTCGCGCCTGTACCCCGACGCCCCCGAGGGCTCGGCCGAGGCGAGGATGCTGCTGTTCAGCAACTCCAACAGCACCACGGGCCGTGAGAACGTGACGGTGCGTCTCTCGTGCGACGACGGTGCGACCTGGCCCGGCTTCCGGGTCGTCAACCCCGGCTCGGGCGCGTACTCGACGCTCTCGCCGATCGGCGACGGGCGGTTCGGGCTCCTGTACGAGACGCAGGGCATGAACGCGATCTCGTTCGCGAGCTTCGACCAGGAGTGGCTCGACGCGACGTGCGCCTCGACGGTCGTGCCGGACACGACGGTCGCGACGGGCGGCACCGTGCAGGTCCCCGTCCAGGTGACCAACCAGAACCAGGCGTCGCTCGCCGCGTCACGCCTGACGATCGACGCCCCCGTGGGCTGGAGCGCGACCACGGTCGACGTCCCGGCGCTCGCGGTCGGCCAGACCGCGACGGTCCAGGTCGCGCTCACGGCGTCCGCTACCGCGGCGGCGACCACCGCGAACAACCCCGTGCGGGTCCAGAGCGTCCTGACGGCGGCCGACGGCACGCAGGCGCGCGCCTACGGCTACGTGACCGTGACGGGCGGTCCCGCGGGCCCCGTGACCTCGCTCGCGGTGTTCGGGAAGTACACGACCGACCGTGACGTCGCGGCCCAGCCGTACGTCGTGGGCGAGCGCGTCCCCTACTCGTTCCGCGTCTACAACACCGGGACCACGGCCTACCGCTCGACCGCGACGGGCAACCTGACGAACCTGTCCCCGGGGTGCAACTGGAGCAGCCTGCCCGCGGGCGGCACGTACCTGTGCGGGCTCGCGTACCGCGTCGTGACGGCCGGCGACCTCGCGGACGGCTTCTTCGTGCCCGAGACCCGTTGGTTCATGAACGCGGACCAGGCCTCGTCGGTCGCGCTCCGGGGCGCCCCGGTCGACCTGGTCGACCGCCGCCCCTCGCTCGCCGTCACGGCAGGCGAGGCCACGGTCGAGGACACCGACGGGAACGGCTCGGTGAACGCGGGTGACGTCGTGGTCAGCCCCGTCACGGTGCGCAGCACCGGCAACGTGCGGCTCACGGGCGTCGGGGCGGCGGGCCTGTGCACGCTGCCCGAGCTCGCGACAGGCGCCGAGGCCTCGTGCGGCGCGGTGCGTCGCACGCTCACGGCGGCCGACGTCGCAGCGGGCTCGCTCGCGGGCCGGACCGTCACGGTCTCCGCGTCCAACGGCGACCTCGCCGTGACCGGGCAGGTCGAGGTCGCGCCCTACGAGGTGCCCGCGCAGCCCGTCGTCCCCGTCGAGGTGACCGCGAGCGCCCAGTGCGTCGCCGGCAAGGTCCAGCTCACGGGCCGTGCGGTCAACGCCGGGGACGAGGCGCTCGACGTCACGATCCGCTCGACCGCGGGCACCAAGGCGTTCACGGGGCTCGCCCCCGGGCGCAGCGCGTCACAGCGGTTCGCGACCCGTTCCGCCTCCGTGGCGGCCGGGCAGGTCTCTTTCGACGTGACCGCCGGGGGTGCGACGACGATCCTCGTCGCACCCTACGACGCGACGTCGTGCTGATGGGCGGCTGATCGGCCGCACCGCAGACCTCGGCC
>NZ_JBHUAD010000149.1:0-9787 GCF_042789955.1 Oerskovia sp. NPDC056781 | reverse complement strand
GGGTTCCACCTGTTTGGGGGGGGCCCCCCCCCCCCCCCCCCGCGGCGGGGGGGGGGGGGGGGGGGGCCCCCCCCCCCCCCCACCACGCACCACGCCCCCCCACGCCGGACGTCCATCCCTAGCACCAGGACGAATTCCATGAGCCTCGCCCTCCCCACGACGTCAGAAGACCTCGACCGCCTGCGTGACCTGGCGCGCACCTCCGCGGAGGTGATCGCACAGCACCAGGACGGCGGCGGCGCCTACCCGGCCTCGCCCACGTTCAGCGCCTACCAGGGTTACGCCTGGTTCCGCGACGGGTCGTTCGTCGCCGAGGGGATGTCCCGTTACGGCGCCGTCGAGTCCGTCGACCGGTTCCACCGGTGGGCAGTGGGCGTCCTGACCTCACGCGGCGAGCACGTCGCGGACCTGCTCGCGCGGGCCGACCGCGGCGAGAAGCTCCCCCTGACCGACATGCTCCCCACGCGCTTCCTGCTCGACGGCGCCGACGGCCAGGACCCCTGGTGGGACTTCCAGACCGACGGCTACGGCATGTGGCTGTGGCAGCTCGTGACCCACGCGGAGCGCCACGACCGCCCGCTCGACCCGTACCGCGAGGCCGTCGCCATCGCGGTCGACTACCTGCTCGCGACGTGGGAGCTCCCCTGCTACGACTGGTGGGAGGAGCACGTCGAGGAACGCCACCCCTCGACGCTGGCCCCGGTCCGCGCGGGCCTCCTGGCCGCCGCGGGCGCCCGGTGCGCGGACGGCTCCCCGCTGCTCGACGACGCCCGCTCGGCCCGGGCCACCGAGGTCGCCGACGCGATCAGCGCGCTCGTCCAGGCCGACGGCATGACGTCGGGCCGCGCGAGCGACCCCGACGCCCCGCACCTCGCGAAGTGGTTCGGCTCGGGCGCGGTCGACGCGTCGCTCGCCGCGTGCGTCGTGCCGTTCGGCCTCGTGGAGCCCGGTTCGCCCGTCGCCGAGGCCACGCTCGACGCCGTCGCACGCGACCTCGACGTCGACGGCGGCGTGCACCGCTTCCGCGCGGACGTCTTCTACGGCGGTGGCCAGTGGCTGCTGCTGTCCGCCCTCCTCGGCTGGAACCACGCCCGCGCGGGCCGGACCGACGAGGCGTGGAGCCACCTGCGGTGGATCGCCTCGCACGCCGGACCCGACGGGCAGATGCCCGAGCAGGTCCCCGACCACCTGATGCACCCCGGCTCCCGCGACGAGTGGATCGAGCGCTGGGGTCCCGTGGCACTGCCCCTGCTGTGGTCCCACGGCATGTACCTGATCCTGGCCGACGAGCTCGGCCTCCTGACGACCGACCCGAACACGGAGCAGCACCCATGACCACCCTGATCCACCGCCCGGCCGGCATCGGCCACCCCTACGCCGCGTCGGCCGACCAGCGCCTGCCTGTGCACCCCGGGGCCGGGACCTCGGTGAGCCTCGGCGTCGTCGTCGAGGACGCCCCCGCCGACGTCGCCGTCGCGTGCGAGTGGGACGACGGTTCCCAGGTCACGACGTTCGCCGCCGTGCCCGGGTCCGTGTCCCCCGCGGACGCGGCAGCGCTCGCGGGCGGAGACGGGCACCTCGCCGCGGCCCAGGCGGGCCAGCTCACGGCCGACGGCGCCTGGCACGCCACGAGCCCGGTCCTCGAGGCGGGCCGCCGCTACCGCTACCGCTTCACGACGGCCGACGCCGCCACCGAGTGGTTCGAGGTCAGTGCGGGGACGTGGACCTCGACCGCCCCGGCGGGGGCCCGCGGAGTGACCGTGGGCGGCGTGCCCGCCGACGAGCACCCGCTCGTCGTCCCCGGCTCGGTCGAGTGGTGGACCGACGAGGACGGCGCCCGGCGCGTGCGGTTCGCGTTCCGCCTCGGCGCGTCCGAGCACGTGGTCGGGTTCGGCGAGCGGTTCGACGCCGTCGACCAGCGCGGCAGGAGCCTCGACGCCGTCGTGTTCGAGCAGTACAAGTCGCAGGGCGCGACGGGACGCACGTACATGCCGATGCCGTTCGCGCACGTCGTGGGCGGCTCCGGCTGGGGCTTCCACGTCCGCACGTCGCGGCGCACCTGGTACGACGTCGCCGCCTCCTCGCCCGACCTGCTGGTCGTCGAGGCGGCGCTGGGCGACGACGCCGCGCTCGACGTCGGCGTCTACGAGGGCAGCCCCACGGAGGTGCTCAAGGCGTTCGGCGACGAGGTCGGCCGGGCCGAGGAGCTCCCGTCGTGGGTCCTGGGCCTGTGGGCGTCGGGCAACGAGTGGAACACCCAGCAGCTCGTCATGGAGCAGATGGACGCGCACCGCGACCTCGACGTCCCCGTGAGCGTCGTCGTGATCGAGGCGTGGAGCGACGAGGAGGGCATCACGATCTTCCGCGACGCCCGCTACGCGATCAACGCCGACGGCGCACCGCACGCCGCCTCCGACTTCACGTACCCGGCCGACGGCGCCTGGCCCGACCCGAAGGGCATGATCGACGAGCTGCACTCCCGCGGCATCAAGGTTGTCCTGTGGCAGATCCCCCTGCTCAAGACCGAGCACGACCTCGGCCCCGACGTGCCGCACGAGGCCCAGGTGCTCGCCGACGGGCGCGCCATGGTCGCGGCCGGGCACGCGGTCCGCGAGGAGGACGGCAGCGCCTACCACAACCGCGGTTGGTGGTTCCCGCAGTCCCTCATGGCCGACCTGTCGACCCCGGAGGGCCGCGAGTGGTGGACCGCGCGCCGCCAGTACCTCGTCGCCGAGCTCGACGTCGACGGCTTCAAGACCGACGGCGGCGAGCACGCGTGGGGCGACGAGCTCCGGTACGCGGACGGGCGCCGGGGCGACGAGGGCAACAACCTCTACCCCGTGCACTACGCCCGCGCGTTCGGCGACCTGCTGCGCAAGAACGGCAAGGCTCCCGTGACGTTCTCCCGCGCCGGGTTCACTGGGTCGCAGGCCCACGGCCTGCACTGGGCGGGCGACGAGAACTCGACCTGGGAGGCGTTCCGCTGGTCCATGAACGCGGGCATCACGGCCTCGGCCTGCGGCATCGTCTACTGGGGCTGGGACCTCGCCGGTTTCTCCGGCCCCGTGCCCGGCTCGGAGCTCTACCTGCGCGGGGTCGCGGCCGCGACGTTCAGCCCCGTCATGCAGTACCACTCGGAGTTCAACCACCACCAGCGCCCCCTGCGGGACCGCACGCCGTGGTACGTCGCCGAGACCAACGACGACCCCGAGGTCGTGGACGTGTTCCGGGGCTTCGCGAAGGTCCGCGAGCGCCTCGTGCCGTACCTCGCCGAGCAGGCGCGGCACTCGATCGCCACGGGTGCCCCGCTCATGCGCGGTCTGTTCGTCGACCACTCGCACGACGAGAACGTGTGGGAGCACGCCGACGAGTACCAGCTCGGCGACGACCTGCTGGTCCACCCCGTGACCGAGGAGGGCGCCACGACGTGGACCACGTACCTCCCGGCGGGCGAGTGGGTCGACGCCTGGACGGGGCGGCCCGCCACGGGCGAGCCCAGCGGGGCCGGGGTGCTCGTGACGCGCGACGTCCCGCGCGACGTCATCCCGGTGTACGTGCGTGCGTCCGCCTGGGAGGACCTGGCGCCGGTCTTCGCGCGGTAGTCGCTCGTCGGTCCGGCGGTCCGGCGGTCCGGCGGGCCGACGGCGCAGCAGCAGCGGTGAGCACGGCTCCACCCGTCCGCGGGTGGGGCCTGCGGCCCGAGCTCACCGCCCACGACCGTCAGCCGAACGCCGTGACCTGGGCTTCGTCGACCCTCAGCAGCCGACCTCCCCCAGCGACCAGCTCGTACGGGTCACCGGTGTGCTCCTGGGTCCATCGCACGTCGCCCGTCGCCAGGTCGAGGGCGGTGACCGAGCTCGTGCCGGGCGCGGTGGGGACGACGAGGAGCGCGGAGAAGCCGTCGGTGAACGTGCCGGTCACGCGGTACGACACCGCACCGGACACAGGCCCGGCGGCCCGCCGCCACCGCTCCTCGCCCGTCGTGGCGTCCAGAGCGACCGTTTCCCGGTCGACCGTCTGCACGAGCACGACGTCCGCCCCGCGGACGAGCACCTGCCGCGCTGCGACCGGCGCGGTCCAGGCGGTCGTGCCGTCCCGGTGGACGGCGAGGAGCGTCTCCCCCTGGTCGAGCAGGACGAGGTGAGGTGCCATGAGGTCTCTGGCACCTTCCCCGAGCACGAGCCCTTCGTTCCTCTAGAGCACCGTGCCGTCGGCCGAGACGGCCTCGGCGGGTCCCGCGACGGCCGTCCCCGACGAGCGGAGGTAGGACCCGTTACCCAAGGCGGTGACCTGCACCATCGCCGACGGTTCGTCGACGACCAGGCCCCCAGGTGTCAGGTAGGACAGGACGCCGCAGCCGTGGACCTCCACCGTCCCCGTCCGGTAGACCGCACGGACGGCATCACCTTCGGTCGCGCACAGCGGGCCCTGCGCGTCCTCCTTCACGGTCAGCCGTCGCTCCCACGCCACCGTTCCCGTCCGGACGTCGACGGACCGGACCACGACCCCCGTCTCGTCCCTGGTGGCCTGGAGCACCGTCCCACCGGGACCGGTGACCGCCTCGCCCCTGCGTGGGTCCACCTCCACCTCGGCCACCACCGCACCGTCGACGCTCACGAGTCGGGCTGTGGGAGCATCCTCCCCCTGGCCCAGGCACACGAAGGCCGACGCCTCCGGCGTCCCCTCGACGCCCTCCTGGTCGGCGGCGCAGACCTGCCGGGTCAGGTCGTCCAGCCGCCAGCGCTCGTCGCCCGACCCGAGGTCGTACCCGACGGTCCCGGAGCGCCCCGGGATCACCAGCAGGTCCCCCACGGTGAACGGCTCGCCCTCGTCGCGGTCGACGCTCCACTCGGCACGCGGCGCGTAGGCGAGGTCGAAGATCCCGCCCTCGGACGATCGGAGCGTCTCGAGCGCGTCGTCCTGGGCCGCCCCGTCACGCGTCACGACGACCGCGGCCGCCGTCCCGAGCACGCCGAGACCGGCGGCGAGGCCGACGAGGAGGGCGGCACGGCGCCGTCGGGCGGAGCGGTCGAGCGGGCGCCCCCTCTGCTCGCGACGACGCGGCTCCGGGTCGACCGGGTCGACGTCCTCGGACGAGTCGTCGAGCATGAACACGACCTGCTGCTGGCTGCGTCGGCGAGGCACGCCCGGAGCATACCGGCGACGTCGAGAAGGAACGCCCGACGGTCCGGTGGCGACCGACAGGCGTACGTTGGAAGGGCGAATGCAGGGCCCGACGGAGCGACCCTGCGACAGCGTGGACGGAACACGGACCGGCCTGAACGACCACCCCGGACCCCTGCGTCTCACGCTTCGAGCAGATATTGGCTCAGATCATGGATTCCCCCTACGATCGTCAACACCATCCAGAGCGGTCGAGAGTCCTGGCTCGTTGACACCGCAGCAACCCCCCAACGGAAGCCTCCCGCGGGTACGGGTGCTACAGCCAGGTTCGATGGAGCGATTCATGACCGAGGCATCTTCCTGCGCACCCCTACACCGCACCGGGGTCCCGCGCGCCAGTCGTACGGCCCCCGTGGCCACCACCAGCACGCCCCTCGTGGCGGTCACGCGATGAGCATCGTCGACCTGGGGCACTTCGGGCACGAGGCACCGCGACCCACGGTGTCGTTCGAGCTCATGCCCCCGCGCCGCCCCGACGCCGCACCCAAGTTCTGGGAGACGGCCCGCCGTCTGGTCGCGACGTCCCCCGACTTCGTGTCGGTCACGTACGGCGCGGCCGGCACCGACCGTGAGACCTCCCGGCGCGTCATCAGCCAGCTCCTGCACGGCACGCCCGTGCTGCCCATCGCGCACCTGACGTGCGTGGGCGCCTCGCGCGAGGACGTCGAGGACGTCATCACGGACTTCCTCGACGCGGGCGTGCGCAGCTTCCTCGCCCTGCGGGGCGACCCGCCGCGCGACCAGCCGGACTGGCGCCCCGCCGAGGACGGCGTGCGGTCGAGCACCGAGCTCGTGGCCCTGCTGCGCGAGGTCGAGGCCGCGCGCTGCGCCGCGAGCCCGAGCGTCGCGCTGCGCGGCGCGGCCCGCCCGCTGACCATCGCGGTCGCGACGTTCCCCGACGGGAACCTCGCCGCCGGGACGAGCCGCACCCAGGAGGTGCGCCGCCTGTGGCAGAAGCAGCAGGCAGGCGCGGACTTCGCGATCACGCAGCTCTTCTACGAGGCGTCCTCGTACATCGACTTCGTCGCCGAGGCGCGCGCCGCAGGGGTGACCATCCCGATCCTCGCGGGCCTGCTGCCCATGACGGACCCGGCCCGGCTCGCACGCGTTGAGGAGCTCACGGGCGTCCCGGCACCGCAGCGCGTCGTCGAGGCCCTCGAGGCCGAGCAGGACCCCGCCGCGCGCCACGCCCTGGGCATCCGCCACTCGGTCACGCTCGCGCGCCAGGTCCTCGCCGCCGGTGCGCCCGGCCTCCACATCTACACGTTCAACAAGCACCAAGCCGCTCTAGACCTGCTCGAGGGAGTCGACCTCGGCGGTGGGGCAGCGGGGGACGCCGACGGCGTCTCGTCCCGCACCCCCGACCTGGCCAGCGGGCCGTGGGTCTCCGGCACTCCCCTTCCCTCCGCCGAGCCTGCCCTGGGCAGCTCCTCGGTCTGACCAGTTCAGAGGTATTCACCATGAGTGCACCCACGTTCCCGTCCGGTTCCGTCCTCGGATACCCCCGCATCGGCCCGCGCCGCGAGCTCAAGAAGGCCGTCGAGTCCTTCTGGGCCGGCAGGACCACCGCCGACGAGCTCGAGGCCACGGCCTCGGCGCTGCGCGTCGCCGCAGCGAAGCGCCTCGTCGACCTGGGCCTCGACGCCGCGTCGGGCGCCGTGCCCGGCTCCTTCTCCTACTACGACCAGGTGCTCGACGTCGTCGCTCTCCTCGGGGCGGTCCCGTCCCGCTTCGCGTCGCTCACCGACGCCGACGGCGCGCTGGACCTCGCGGGCTACTTCACGGTCGCGCGCGGCGCCGGCGAGGACGCCCCGCTCGAGATGACCAAGTGGTTCGACACGAACTACCACTACCTGGTCCCCGAGATCAGCGAGTCCACGCCGTTCCGCTTCGCGGACGACCGCGTCGTGCGCCAGTTCGTCGAGGCCAAGGACGCGGGCGTCGTGACCCGGCCCGTCGTCGTCGGGCCCGTCACGTTCCTCGCACTGTCCAAGGCCGCCGACGACAGCGCGCCCGGCTTCAGCCCGCTCTCGCGCCTCGCGGACGTCCTGCCCGTGTACGTCGAGCTGCTGCGCGCCCTGGCCGCGGCGGGTGCACCGTGGGTGCAGCTCGATGAGCCCGCGCTCGTGTCCGACTCGATCGACGTCCCGGCCGCCGAGGTCCACGCCGCGGTCACCGAGGCGTACCGCGTGCTCGCGACCGAGCTCGCGGTGGGCTCCGAGCGTCCCGCGATCCTCGTGGGCGCGCCGTTCGGCGGGCTCCAGGGTGAGCACGACGGCCTCGCGCTCCTGGCCGCGACCGACGTCGAGGCGATCTCGCTCGACCTCGTCAAGGGCGCTGTCCCCGCGGGCCCCGTCCCGGGCCTGGCGGACAAGACCCTCGTCGCCGGCGTGATCGACGGCCACAACGTCTGGCGTGCCGACCTCGCAGCGAAGCTCGACCTGGTCGAGGGGTTGTCGGACCTGGGGGCAGGCACCGTCACCGTCGGCACCTCGACCTCCCTCCTGCACGTCCCGCACGACGTCGAGGACGAGGACTGGACCAACGGCTCGATCGACGCCCGCCTCCGTGACTGGCTCGCGTTCGCCGACCAGAAGGTCGGCGAGGTCGCCGTTCTCGCCCAGGCCCTGACCGAGGGACCTGAGGCGGTCGCCGACCAGATCGAGGCGTCTCGCGCGGCGGTGGCCTCGCGCGCGGTGGCGAGCGGCGTCGTCGTGCCTGCGGTGCGCGAGCGCGCCGCAGCCCTCACCGAGGGCGACTTCTCGCGCGGCGACTACGCCGAGCGCGCGGCCGCCCAGCAGGCCAAGCTGAACCTCCCGCTGCTGCCGACCACGACCATCGGGTCGTTCCCGCAGACTCCGGAGATCCGCCGGGCGCGCGCGCTCAACGTCAAGGGCGAGCTCTCCGACGCGGACTACACGGCCGCGATGCAGGACGAGATCCGCCGCGTCGTCGAGCTCCAGGAGCAGATCGGTCTGGACGTCCTGGTGCACGGCGAGCCCGAGCGCAACGACATGGTCCAGTACTTCGCGGAGAACCTCGACGGGTTCGCGGTCACGGCGAACGGCTGGGTCCAGTCGTACGGCTCGCGCTGCGTGCGTCCGCCGATCCTGTGGGGCGATGTGACGCGTCCGGCGCCCATCACGGTCGACTGGTCGACGTTCACGGCCTCGCTCACCGAGAAGCCGGTCAAGGGCATGCTGACCGGTCCGGTCACGATCCTCGCGTGGTCGTTCGTGCGCGACGACCAGCCGCTCGGCGACACGGCCAACCAGGTGGGCCTCGCGCTGCGCGACGAGATCGCGGACCTCGAGGCCGCCGGCATCGGCATCATCCAGGTCGACGAGCCCGCGCTGCGCGAGCTCCTGCCTCTGCGCAAGGCCGACCAGGCCGCGTACCTCGACTGGTCGGTGAGCTCGTTCCGCCTCGCGACCGCGGGTGTCGTGGCCGAGACGCAGATCCACACGCACCTGTGCTACTCGGAGTTCGGCGAGGTCATCGGGGCGATCGACGGGCTCGACGCCGACGTGACGTCGGTCGAGGCAGCACGCTCGCGCATGGAGATCGTGCCCGAGCTGGCCGAGGCCGGCTACGCGCGCGGCATCGGCCCGGGCGTGTACGACATCCACTCGCCGCGCGTCCCGTCGACCGAGGAGGTCACCGACCTGCTCGAGCTCGCGGTGAAGTCGATCGACTCGCGCCTCGTGTGGGTCAACCCCGACTGCGGCCTCAAGACGCGTCGCTACGAGGAGACCGTGGCGTCCCTCGAGAACCTCGTCGCCGCGACGAACGCGGTGCGCGCGCAGCTCGGCTGATCCTCGCGACACCCCGGGGGCGCTGGGCCCAGGCCCACCGCCCCCGGGCAGTTCTCCCCGTTCCGCCCGACACTCCTCCACCAGTAGCATCGGCGCGCACGTCATCGCTCCACCATGGGGCGAGGCACCTGTCCCGATGGGGGAACCATGCACGCCGCAGCACCCGCTCCGACCACGACCGACCTGCCGCTCTGGGTGGACGGGCGCAAGAAGATGCGCCTGACCGCCGTCGTCTCCCCGTTCCTGGCCGCGGCGCTGCTCACGGTCGTCGCATTCCTGCGGTTCGGCGACGAGGAGAGCTTCGTGCTGTACCTCGTCATCGCGCTCGTCGCGGTGCTCGCGATCATCCTCCCGTTCCTCGTCTACTGGGTGCGCGAGGCGAAGCCCGTCACGGTCGACCTCGCGGCCCGGACGCTGCGCCTCGGGGACGGTCCGGCGCGCCCGTTCGCCGACGTCACGTACGCGTACACGCGGATCGAGCAGGGCTCCCTCACGCTGCGCTTCGGGTTCTCGGAGGCCGAGCGCACCGCGATCCTGCGCAACCTCACGCAGGTCGTGACCTTCCGGCTGCCCGAGGCCGACGCGCGCGCCCTCATGGAGGTCTTCGCGGGGTCGAGCCTGCCCGAGGAGAGCACGGCCACGAAGGCCTTCATGGCGCAGAAGGTCCTGCTGGGCAAGGCCGACGCGATCGAGGTCGTGGCAGCGCTCGCGCAGCTCCCTCGTATCGCCTGAGAGGGACACAGGTCGTCCGCGACGACGAGAGGGGCCCCGCACCGATGGTGCGGGGC
>NZ_JBHUAD010000148.1:0-9860 GCF_042789955.1 Oerskovia sp. NPDC056781 | reverse complement strand
GGCCCGGGAACCTCAGGGTTCCCGGGCCTGCGTGCGTCCGGGTGCCTGCGGCGAGCAGCCGGTCGGGGCCGCCCGGCCGACGCTCGGGCCGCCCGGCCCACGCTCGGGGCCGCCCGGTTCACGGTCGGGGCCGCCCGCAGGCGGGAATCCGCCGCCATGCGGGCCTGCCTGAACTGTTCAGCCCGCTCGCGACGTTCGGCGAGATGCTGGCGGTTGTCGGGTCCCCCGCGCGTGGTGCGACAGCGAGCAGCATCTCGCCGCCGGGGCGGAGGGGCGCGGCTCGCACGACGCCGGCGTCTGTCCACAGGCTGCCCCGGGACCCGCCACGCACCAGGTCGCGGTCAGGCAGGATCACGCCATGACGGACGACTCCCCGAGCCCTCCCCTGTCCCAGCGGGCACCCGCACCCGCACCCGCACTCGCACTCGCACGCGCACGCGCACGCGCACGCGAGATGCTCGCGGTGGTCGGGTGCCCGCCCCTCGGGGCGACAACGGGCAGCATCTCGTGATCCCCCTCCCACCCGCACCGTTCCTCGTCGCCGACGCGATCGCGGCCGGATGCACCCGGCGGCAGGTACGGTCCACGAAGCTGCACACGCCGTTGCCCGGGATTCGCATGGACAGGTCCCGGATGCACGACCTCGGAGCGCTCTGCGAAGCCGTCGAGCTCACGTTCTCCGACGGTGACGCCTGGTCGCACACGACGGCCGCGGCCCTGTGGGGGCTTCCGCTCCCGTCCGGAATCGACCTCACCGCGACGCTGCACGTCTCCCGGGGACCCGGGAAGTTCCCGAGCGAGGCCGCGGGGATCACGGGACACGTCCGCCCCCGGACCAACCACGTCACCCGTCACCGTGGGCGCCCCGTCACGACCCTCGCCCGGACGTGGCTCGACCTCGCCGGCCTCGTCCGACCCGCCGCGCTGACCGGTCCCGACCAGGGACGGGTCGACGCTCGCCGCGCCACGACGCCGTCGCTCTCGTCCACGCACGAGCTGTCGTTCACGGATCTCGTCTGCGTCACCGACGCGATCGTCGGCAGACGCTGGCCCGCGGTTCCCCGGGAGGAGCTCGCCAGAGCCCTGGCCTGGCATGGCTCCCGACGTGGGGCTCGTGCGCTCCGGAGGGCGTTGGCCGCCACCCGGGCGTTCGTCGACTCGCCCATGGAGACCCGGGTCCGGGTCCTGCTGGTTGCGTCCGGGTTCCCGTGCCCCGTCGTCGGAGCCGACGTGTACGACCGGGACCGGTGGGTCGCACGCCCCGACCTGTGCTGGCCCGGGCTACGCATCGCGATCGAGTACGACGGGATCCACCACCTCACGGACAGGCAGCAGATGCTCGACGACGTCGCGCGCCGAGAAGAGCTGGAGCGCCTGGGGTGGCGGGTCCTCGTGCTGTACGCGGACGACGTCCTGCGCCGCTGGCCCGCCACGACGGGACGGGTCATGCAGGCCTTTGCCGACCGTGGGGTGGACCCGGGCAACCTCGCGGACGCACCGGACGTCGCGGTCCGGCCCCGCATCGTCGAGGGCGCCTGACGCCGACCGGAGGGGCCTCCGGTGGCCCCGTTCACCTACCGAGATGCTGCAGGTCGTCGCCCGACGCACCCCGCAGGCGACAACGGGCAGCGTCTCGCGTCCTCGCCGCGCGCCACACGCCGCGCGCCACACGTCGCGCGTTCCACCCCGCGACGAGCGGCAGCCCGTCAGCCCGTCAGCACCCGGTACCCCGCGCCCCGTAGCTGCGCGACGAGCGCCTCGCAGTGCTCCTGTCCCTTGGTCTCGACCTGCATGCGCACCCACGCCTCGCCGATCGCGAGGTGCACGTCCGTGCGGTCGTGGTCGATGTGCATGATCGAGCCGCCGACCCCCGCGATCACGTCGAGCATCTGCGCGAGCGCCCCGGGCCGGTCGTCCAGCAGGACCTGCATCTGCATGTACCGGCCCGCAGCCGCGAGCCCGTGCCGCAGCACGCGCAGCAGCACCAGGGGGTCGATGTTCCCCCCGGACAGGATCACCACGACCGGGCCGTCCCACCCCGTCGGGTCGGCGAGCAGCGCCGCGACCCCGGCGGCCCCCGCCGGCTCGACGACGAGCTTGGCCCGCTCGGTGATCATCAGGAGCGCGCGCGACAGCTCGTCCTCGGTCACCGTCCGTACCTCGGCGCCCAGCTCGGACACGATCGAGAACGGCACGGGGCCCGGGGTGCCCACCGCGATGCCGTCGGCCATGGTCGAGCGGGCGAGCGACGTCGTCGGGACGCCTGCGGCGAGCGAGCCCGGGTACGCCGCCGCCCGCGCCGCCTGGACCCCGACGACCTTGACGTGCGGCGCGACCTCGGCCATGGCCGCCGCGACCCCCGCGACGAGGCCACCGCCGCCGAGCGGCATGACGACCGTGCGGACGTCGGGCACCTGCTCGAGGATCTCGAGCGCGATCGTGCCCTGGCCCGCGACGACGTCGGGGTGGTCGAACGGGTGGATGAACACCGCGCCCGTGCGCTCGGCCTCGGCCTTCGCGGCTGCGAGCGTCTCGTCGACGTCGACGCCGACCAGGCGCACCTCGGCCCCGTACTCCCGGGTCGCGGCGACCTTGGGCAGCGCGGCGTCGACCGGCATGTAGACGACGGCCTGGATACCGAGCAGGCCCGCCGCGAACGCGACGCCCTGGGCGTGGTTCCCGGCGCTCGCCGCGACGACGCCCCGCGCCTTCTCCTCGGCCGAGAGCCGGGCCATGCGGATGTACGCGCCGCGGATCTTGAACGACCCGGCGCGCTGGAGGTTCTCGCACTTGAGCGCCACGGGCACACCCGTGACCTGGCTGAGCGCGCGGCTCGTCTGGACGGGGGTCCGGTAGGCGACGCCGTCGAGCATGCGGGCGGCGTCGCGGATGCTGTCGAGAGTCACGCCGGGCTGAGCGAGGGTCACGCGTCCTCGCCCGCGCTCGCCCCGGTGCCCGACGACGGCGCTCCCTCACGGCGCGACGCCCTGCGCCCGGCGGTGCGCGCCGAGGCGGGCACCTTCTCGTCGTCGGCGAGGTCCTCCTCGGCACGCCGGACCATGACCGGGAGCGCGGGCTTGCCACGTATCACGAGGGTGTCGTCGGTACCGAGGTCGGGGAACTTGTCGTGCCCGTTGAAGTAGAGCACCACGGTGTTGATCAGGGCAGCGAGCGGCACCGCGAACAGGGCCCCCACGATGCCGGCCGCGAACCCGCCGGCCGCGACCACGAGCAGCACCGCGACGGGGTGCAGCGAGACCGCGTGCCCCATGAGGAACGGCTGGAGCGCGTGGCTCTCGATCTGCTGGACCGCCAGCACGATGCCCAGCATGATGAGCGCCGCGACCCACCCGTTCGCGACCAGCACGACGAGCACCGCCACCGCGCCCGTGACGACGGCACCCACGATCGGGATGAACGACCCCACGAACACCAGGATGCCGAGGGGCAGTGCGAGCGACGGCACGAAGAACGCCGCACCGACACCGATACCGACCGCGTCGACGAGCGCCACGAGGATCTGGGTGCGCGTGTAGGCGGACAGCGTGACGATGCCGCGACGCCCCGCCTGGTGGATCGTGTCGCGCGACCTCGCCGGGAACAGGCCCACGCACCAGGACCAGATGGTCCGGCCGTCGAGCAGGAAGAAGAACGTGCAGAACAGCGCGATCACGGCGCCCGCGGCCACGTGGCCCACGGTCGTCGCCGCGCCCAGCGCCCCGGACACGATGCTGTCCTGGCTCGAGCTGATGAACTTCTCGAGCTCCTTGAGGTAGCCGTCGACCTGCTCGACGCCGATCCCGAACGGCCCCGCCTGCAGCCAGTCCATGAACTCGTTGAAGCCGTCGATCGCCTTCTCGCGAAGCTCCGAGATCCCGCTCACGATCGTGCTGCCCGCCACCGTGATGAGCCCTCCCACGACCAGGAGAAGACCCAGCAACGCCGAGATCGAGGCCAGGCCGCGGGAGAACCGCAGCCGCTTCTCGAGGAAGCGTCGAACCGGTGTCAGCAGCACCGTGAGGAGCAAGGCGATCGCGACCGGGACCACGATGACCTTGAACAGCGCCGTGACGTACAGGCTCGCCGTGACGAGCGCACCGATCAGGAGCAGGCGCCACGACCAGGCCGCGGCGGTCTGGATCGACGGCGGGACGGCGTCGGCACCGTGCGGCCTGCCGGCGCGCACCTTCGGGGTCGCCGCAGGCGTCGGGGCCACCGCCGTGGCGACCGCCCCCGCGGAGGCGGGCGACGTCGTCGGGCCCTGTGCCTTCTGGGCGCGGCCCTTGCGCGGTGCCGCGCTCACGCGAGAGCCCGCGCGAGGTCCGCGATCAGGTCCGCCGCGTCCTCGATGCCGACCGACAGCCGCACCAGGTCGTCGGGGACCTCGAGCGCCGAGCCCGCGACCGACGCGTGCGTCATGCGCCCCGGGTGCTCGATCAACGACTCGACCCCGCCGAGCGACTCCGCGAGCGTGAACACCTGGGTGCGGGCGCAGACCGCGAGCGCCTTCTCCTCGCTCCCCGCACGGAAGGACACCATGCCGCCGAAGCCGCGCATCTGGCGCTTCGCGAGCTCGTGCCCGGGGTGCGACGCGAGGCCCGGGTACACGACCTCGGTCACCGCGGGGTGCGACGCGAGGAACTCCGCGACCGCGGCCGCGTTGGCCGAGTGCCGGTCCATGCGCACCGCGAGCGTCTTGAGACCGCGCAGCGTGAGCCACGCGTCGAACGGCCCCGCGACCGCACCCGAGGAGTTCTGGTGGAAGCCGACCGCGTCGGCCAGGCCGCGCGTCCCCGCGGGCGAGACGAGGTCGCCCGGGAGCTCCGCGCCGTCGGCCACGACGAGCGCTCCCCCGACGACGTCGCTGTGCCCACCGATGTACTTGGTCGTCGAGTGCACGACGACGTCGGCGCCCAGGCCGATCGGCTGCTGCAGGTAGGGCGTCGCGAACGTGTTGTCGACCACGAGGGTCGCGCCGTGCTCGTGCGCGACCTGCGCGAGGGCGGCGATGTCGCTCACGCCCAGCAGCGGGTTGGTCGGGGTCTCTACCCACAGGACCTTCGTGCGGCCCGGCTGGACCGCGGCCCGCACGGCGTCCAGGTCCGTCAGGTCCACGGCCGTGTGCTCGATGCCCCAAGGGCCGAACACCCGCGCCACCAAGCGGTACGTGCCGCCGTACGCGTCGTCGGGCACCAGGACGTGGTCGCCCGGGCGCAGCGTCGCGCGCAGCAGCGTGTCCTCCGCCGCGAGGCCCGAGGAGAACGCGAACCCGCGCGCCTGCGCAGCACCTTCGGGCGTCTCGACGGCGCCGAGCGCCTCCTCGAGCGCGGTACGGGTCGGGTTCGCGGACCGGGAGTACTCGTACCCCCCGCGCAGACCGCCGACGCCGTCCTGCTTGTAGGTGGAGACCTGGTAGATCGGGGGCACGACGGCCCCCGTCGTCGCGTCCGGGTCCTGTCCCGCGTGGATGGCGCGGGTCGCGAAGCCGGTGCTCGACCAGTCGGGGTGGGAGGGAGTGCTCGCGCTGCTCATCCTGTGAGCCTACGTGCCCGGGGGCCGCGCGTTCCTGCGGAACACGACGGTTCTCGCAGAGCGGATGTGGACATTTCGCGCGCACTGTCGGGACGGGACCGGTACGGACCGTCAGGACGGGACGGTACGGACCGGCGGGACGGGACGGTACGGACCGGCGGGACGGGACGGTACGGACCGGCGGGACGGGACGGTACGGACCGGCGGGACGGGACGGTTCCGAGGCGTCCGGGGAACAGGCGACGACGACGAGGTGTTGCCCAGGTGTCGGCTACAGGTGGAGGTAAAGATGTTCGAGTCGTTGTTCGGGTCCTCGATGAAGACCCAGATGGTCGCGCCCGAGAAGGCGCTCGCCGGGCGGGACCAGCCCGTGCTCCCCACCGCCCGCCCGCACACCGTGCTGGGGACGTCGATCACCGGTCCGTGGCCCGAGGGCACGCGCGTGCTGTACCTCGCGATGGGCTGTTTCTGGGGCGCCGAGGAGATCTTCTGGCAGGTGCCGGGAGTGATCTCGACCGCCGTCGGCTACATGGGCGGCACCACTCCCAACCCCACGTACGAGGAGGTCTGCACCGCACGGACCGGGCACACCGAGACCGCGCTCGTCGCGTACGACCCGTCCGTGGTGAGCGAGGAGGAGCTGCTCAAGATCTTCTGGGAGTGTCACGACCCGACCCAGGGCTACCGGCAGGGCAACGACGTCGGCACCCAGTACCGCTCGGCGGTCTACTGGACGACGCCCGAGCAGGAGGCCGCGGTCCGCGAGACCGAGGAGCGGTACCAGAAGGTCCTGACCGCACGTGGCCTGGACCCCATCACCACCGAGGTCGCGCCGGCCGAGGGGCGCACGTTCTACTACGCCGAGGACTACCACCAGCAGTACCTCGACAAGAACCCCTACGGGTACCGCTGCCACGCGACGACGGGGATCCCGTTCCCCGACGCAGCGTGATGCTGGGCTGAGCAGCCTCGCCGAGAAGTGAGTAGGTGCCCCTGATCCGATCGGACGAGGGGCACCTACTCACTTCTCGGTGGGTCGGCTCCGCGGGTCCGACACGTCTCAGCTGCTCAGCAGGTCAGGCCCGATCCCGGCGCGACGCCCAGGATCGCCGTGATCTTCTGGTAGCGGTCGACCCTGCTCTGGACCGACGCCGGGTTGCCGCCGTCGCACTCGAGCGCCCCGTTGAGCGAGTTGATCGTCTGACCGAATCCGGCGCCCCCGATCATCGCCTCGTGCGACGTCATCACGCCCGGACCGTTCTGCGTGTTCCAGTACCAGAGGGCCGTCTGCCACGCGATCGACGGGTCCTGCTCGACGAGCCACGGGTTGTTGAGCAGGTCGATGCCGAGCGCGTCGCCGGCCGCCTTGTAGTTGAAGTTCCAGCTGAACATGATCGGACCACGGCCGTAGTAGGCCTTCTGCCCGGCCGGGCAGCCGAACGGCTGCGAGTAGTCGCACTTGATCCAGTAGTTCGCCTCGTTGATCTCCTTGACGTACCGCAGACCGACCGACTCGAAGTCGGCGTGGGTCAGGAACGCCGCCGCCTCCTGGGTCCGGGTCGTCTCGGTCCCCGTGTTGGCGAACCTCGGGTACGCCGCCAGGGCGTCCACGAGGCCCTGGTAGGTGTAGAACGCGTTGCGCTTCGGGAAGATCGCGTCGAACTCGGCCTCGCTGATGACGAAGTCGGACGTGCCGCCCTGACAGGCCCCCTTGTCCGCCCAGACGGTCGTGGCCCCCGGGTTCTCACGCTGCGTCCACCACTTCGCGGTGAAGTTGCGGCCGTGGTGCGAGACCGTGGCCCCGCTCTGGTACGCAGTGGTCTCGCTCCACGTCGCGGCGCACGGGTTCGTGGGCGCCGCGACGGCGACCGTGAGCGGTGCCGCCGCCTGTGCATCGACCGCGGTCGCCGGGGCGGCGGCGGCGGTCGCGACGACCGCGCTCACGAGCCCGGCAGCCACGATCGCGGCTCCTCGGCGCATACCCGTGACAGTTCTCTTGCCAAACATCGAGCCCCCATTTGCTCATCGTTGAACAATCCTTGTGAACGGCTGGCGCCGCGGTCACAAGGTAGCGATGCGCACAAATGTCAGCAACTCGAACAAACTGCCCGATTGCGCTGTGTCTCCCGGGAAGCGCCTGGGCACTCAGGGAACTCCGAGGCGCCCCGAGCCCGCCGACGGTGACCGACTCTGCCGCCGAGGGTGACGGGTGCAACCGCCGACGGTGACGTCGTCGACGACCGAAGGAGTCACCCTCGGCACCATCGGTCATCACCGTCGGCGACGTTCACGTCACCCTCGGCACGATCGGTCGTCACCGTCGGCGACCAGCAGCGTCACCCTCGGCACGATCGGTCGTCACCGTCGGCGACCAGCAGCGTCACCCTCGGCAGCCAGTCACGTCACCCTCAGCAGGTCGCAGTGCGACCCTCAGCGCCGGACCAGCGTCCTGTCGTCGGCCCCGGCCCGCACCTCCGGTGCGAGCAGCACCCTGCCCACGACCTCGTTGCGGCACAGCACCGCCAGCCCTGCGGCAGCCGGCCCGCGCAGCGCCAGGACGAGCGCCACCACGACGCACACTCCGACCGTCGCGCCCGCGACGACGTCGTGCGGGAAGTGGACCCCCTGCACCAGGCGCGCCGCGCCCGTCACGATCGCGAGGACCGCGGGCGCGACGACCATGACCCGGTAGGGCGGGAGGCGACGTGCGCGCCGGAACCGGAGCGCCGTCGTCGTGCCGAGGGAGTCCCGCGGGCGGCCCGTGGCGAGCGCCGTGAGCACCACGGACGTCGCGAGCGCGAACGCGATGGTCGTGTGGTTGCTCGGGAAGGACCAGTCCCCCGCCGCTGGGCAGTGCGCGATCTCGATGAGGTCCCAGCACCCGCGGGGCTGCTGGACGATCGTCTTGGCGACCTCGGACGTCGCGTACGCGACCACGACCCCGGCGCCTGCGACGACCGCCGTCGCGACCGCACCGAGCCCCGCCCCGCGCGCCTGCCAGGCGGCGAGCAGCCACAGCAGGGCGAGCGCGATCACACCGGCCTCGGCGACCAGCTCGACGCCGGGCAGGTCCGCGGTCCGGGCGGTCACGGCGAGGTAGAGCTCGGTGCTGGGCCCGCGCAGGAGCAGCAGCGACGGCACGACCACGGCGGCTGCGAGCAGCCAGAGCAGGGCCAGGAGCAGGGGCGATCTGGGGGACTTCACCCCGGAATGGTACGGAGGTGAACGGCCGATGAACATCAGACCGCGGTCGGACCCGGACACCTCCTGCCGTCCCCCTCGCGGCCCACACCCCGCCTTCACGTCCGTGCCCGTGGCATCGTGGGGCGCGTGACCGACGCCCGCACCGCCGCGACGCCCGACGCCCCCCGCGCGCCCGTCCGCACGACCACCCTGCGCCTGCTCGCCGCGGCGCTGGTCTGCGGGTCTGCGGTGCTCCTGTTCGCGGTGCACGTCCGGCCGCTCGGGTACGTGCCGCTCGTCGTGGGCGTCCTGCTGGGGCTCCTGGTCGACCGGCGGCTCGGGCGTGACCTGCTGCTGATCGCGCTGGGCATGGGCATCATCAGCACCATCCCGCTCGCGGCGGACCTGAGCGACGCCGGGATCGCTCGGTTCGCCGTCGTGCTCTCGCTGGCGGTGCTGGTCCCGTGGGCCGTCTCGCGCTACGTCTACCGCGACGACGCGATCCGCTTCCCGGTCCGCACGGGCAGGCGGTGGAACCGCACCCAGATCGTGTACCTGCTGGTCGTGCTCGTCGCGGGCTACCTGATCCTGCCCGCGTACTTCATCGGGTCGGGGTCGTACCGGAACTGGCCCGCGATCGAGACGCCGCAGGAGATCGCCCGGCTCTTCGTCGGCGTCAACGCCGTGGGGATCTGGGACGAGCTGTTCTTCGTGTGCGTCGTGTTCGCGCTGCTGCGCCGCCACTTCGCGCTGTGGCCCGCGAACCTCCTGCAGGCGACGGTGTTCGTGTCGTTCCTGTGGGAGCTGGGCTACCGCAGCTGGGGGCCGCTCCTGACGATCCCGTTCGCGCTGGTCCAGGGGTGGATCTTCGCGCGCACCAAGTCGCTCACGTACGTGGTGTGCGTGCACCTGCTGTTCGACGCGATCGTGTTCGCGGTCCTGGTGCACGCGCACCACCCCGAGCTGTTCGACGTGTTCGTCACGGGCGGGCGCTGAGGCGCGCCGCGGGCGTCGTCACCGCCGCAGGCATCGCCACCCCCGCCGGGTCGTCACCCGCCGCAGGGGTCGGCGCCCGGCCACAGCGCGGGTCGCCGACCAGCGGTCAGCCTGCGGGCGTCGCGTCCCCGTCGAGCGGCGGGACGTAG
>NZ_JBHUAD010000147.1:0-9964 GCF_042789955.1 Oerskovia sp. NPDC056781 | reverse complement strand
GTGCCCGCCCTTCGCGCGTCAGGACCCGTTGGTCACGCCTCGCGCCCAGCCCACCAGGTCAGCAGCTCCTCGCGAGCGACGTCCTCGCCGAGCGGTCCACGGTCCAGGCGCAGCTCCAGCAGGAACTTGTAGGCCTGCCCCACCTCGGGGCCCGGCGAGATGCCCAGGACCTCCATGATCTGCTGCCCGTCGAGGTCGGGGCGGATCGATGCCAGCTCCTCCTCCCCACGGAGTCGCTCGATGCGCTGCTCGAGGTCCGTGTACGCGTCGGAGAGCCGTTGCGCCTTGCGCTTGTTGCGCGTGGTCGAGTCCGCGCGCGTCAGGCGGTGGAGGCGCTCCAGGAGCGGCCCGGCGTCCGTCACGTAGCGACGCACCGCGGAGTCGGTCCACTCCCCCTCGCCATAGCCGTGGAAGCGAAGGTGGAGCTCGACGAGCCGGGCCACCTGCTTCACGGTGTCCTTGTCGTAGCGCAGCTCCTTGAGACGCTTCGCCGCGAGCTTGGCACCCACGACCTCGTGGTGGTGGAAGCTCACGCCGCCGCCCGACTCGAACCGGCGCGTGGCCGGCTTGCCGATGTCGTGCAGGAGCGACGCGAGACGCAGGACGAGGTCCGGGCCCGGCACCGCGCCGTCGGGCCCGGTCTCCTGGGCGATCGCCTGCTCCAGCACCGTGAGCGAGTGCTGGTAGACGTCCTTGTGCCGGTGGTGCTCGTCGATCTCGAGGCGCAGCGCCGGGAGCTCAGGCAGGACGTGGTCGGCCAGACCCGTCTCGACGAGGACCTCGAGACCCTTGCGCGGTTCGTCGGACAGCAACAGCTTGGTCAGCTCGTCCCGGACACGCTCGGCCGAGACGATCTCGATGCGCGAGGCCATGTCGACGATCGCCGCGTGCGTCGCGGGCTCGACCTCGAACCCGAGCTGGGCCGCGAAGCGCGCCGCCCGCATCATGCGCAACGGGTCGTCGTCGAACGAGCGCTCCGGGGCGATCGGGGTGCGCAGGACACCGATCGCGAGGTCGCCGAGCCCGTCGTGCGGGTCGACGAACAGCATCTCCGGGACCCGGACCGCCATGGCGTTGACCGTGAAGTCGCGCCGCGACAGGTCACCGACCAGGGTGTCGCCGAACGCGACGAGCGGCTTGCGCGACGCGGGGTCGTACTCGTCCGTGCGGTACGTCGTGACCTCGACGACCAGCTCCCCCACGCCCCGCGGGCTCCCCTTCGGTGCGAAGCGCTTGGCCCCGATCGTGCCGAACTCCTTGCCGATGTCCCAGTGCGCGTCGCCCCAGGCCGCGAGCAGCGCCTGGGTCTGGTCCGGGTCCGCCGACGTGGCGAAGTCGAGGTCGTTGCTCGCTCTCCCCAGGAACGCGTCCCGGACCGGACCGCCGACGAGTGCCAGCTCGTGGCCGGCCGCACGGAACAGCTCGCCCAGCTCGATCGCGGCGGGCGCCATCTCGGTCAGCACTGCCAGCGCACGCCGGAGGAGCTCGAGCTGTTCGGGCGTCGTCGGCACCCCGCGAGACCCCTCGGCGGGCAGCGCGACGGGGTCGGGGACGGGAGAGTTCTGGGAAGGAGTCGGCACGACATCCAAGCGTGCCAGATCAGGCGCGGACTCCACACTCGGTAATGTTGGGTCATGTCCACCCCAGCGCACTCTCCGGACCATCGCGGTGTACCTGCACCGCCCGGTGGTCACGCGCTGCGGAGAGACCCGGAGGCCCACAGGGACCCCGTCCTGTCGCCAGGGCCGCCTCCCCCGCTGCCCGTCGTCGAGGAGATCTCCGCAGGTGGGCTCGTCGTCGACACGTTCGAGGGCCTGTTCCGCGCCGCGGTCATCGCCCGCCGCAACCGCGGGGGTCGGCTCGAGTGGTGCCTGCCGAAGGGGCACCTCGAAGGTGAGGAGACCCCGGAGGAGGCCGCCGTCCGGGAGATCGCCGAGGAGACGGGGATCACGGGATCGGTCCAGACGCCGCTCGGGATCATCGACTACTGGTTCACGGGCGAGGACCGCCGTGTGCACAAGGTGGTCCACCACTTCCTGCTCCGGGCGACCGGCGGGCGGCTGACCGTCGAGGGCGACCCCGACGGCGAGGCCGAGGACGTCGCCTGGATCCCGTTCGACGAGCTGGCTGATCGCCTGTCCTACCCCAACGAGCGACGGCTCGCCGCGGTCGCCCACGACGTCCTCCGGGGGCGACGCACGAACGCCCACTTCCGGGGTACCGTGACTCGCACCGTCGTCCGTACCAGCCGGCCGGCACCCGACGACCCACGGAACCCGACCGACCACCCATGAGCTTTCACTTCCCCGGTGGCGCGCGCCGCGCCTCGACGCGCCGTCCCGCCGCGCGCGACCCGCTCTCGTCCCAGGGCGCCCCGGCGCACGGCACCCCCCGGTCGTCGACGAACGCCACCCGACGAGCGGCCCGCTCGCGCACGCGCGCTCTTCTCACCCCCCTGTTCGTCCTCGGGCTCGCCGTCCTGCCGTCGGCCGCCGCCGCTGTGACGCCCACGGCCCTGTCCGCGGCGGGCGACGTCAGGACCGCGCCCCTCGGGACGGGCCGCGTCACCGCGGACACGGACCCGACGGCCTCGTCCGCCGAGGCGGCTGCGGTCTCGACGACGCTCGTCTCGATGTCACCGACCACGGTCGGGCCCGGTGACACGCTCACGGTCGTCGCGCGGATCCACAACGGCACCCAGGACACGCTCGAGAGCCCGCGGGCCACGCTCGGAGTCAACTGGCGTGCCGTCGGTACCCGGTCGGCGCTCGACGCATGGGCCGAGGCCCCCACGTCGCAGCAGGTCGCCGGGCGCATGACCGTGGAGAACCTGGATCCTCTCGCCCCCGGCCAGGACACCACCGTCACGTTCTCCGTCGCGGCCGACGACCTCAACCTCGCGCCCGGTTCGGTATGGGGCCCTCGTCCCCTCTCCGTCACCGTCGAGGACGGCGGTGAACGCCTCGACGTCCTGCGCACGTTCTTCCTGTGGGGAGAGTCGCCGGCTCCCCTCCCGGTCAAGGTCAGCCTGATCGCGCCCGTGACCGGTCCCGCCCTGGGACTCTCTGCGACGACCGGCGACGCCGGGGCGCCGGGCACGACGAGCGTCGATGTCCACGCCGTGGACGAGGCGGTCGATGCCGACCGGCGCCTGGGTCGACTCGTGTCCGCGACGGCCGACGTCCCGGACATCGCGTGGGCGATCGACCCCGCGGTCCTCGCTGCCGCCGAGACGTCCACGGTCCCCGCCTCCCAGGCGTGGGCGACGCTCGTGCGCGAGGGGACCGCCGCACGCACCGTCTTCGGCCTGCGCCCCTACGACCCGGACCCCGCCGCCTACGCCCAGGTGGGCGCCACCCTTCCCGCGACGACGACCGCGCTCCCGGGCGGCGTCTCCCTCGACCCGGCCTGGCGGACCGACCTCACCTATCCGTCCGACGACCTGCTCGACCAGCGAACCGTCCGCACGAGCGTCCAGTCGGGTTCACCACTCGTGGTCGTCCGGGGCGACGGGCTCGCCCCGGAGAGCTCGGTGAACCACACCCCGACCGGCCTCGCCACCGTCGCGACGGACGCGGGCCCTGCGACCGCCCTGGTCGCCGACCCCCAGCTCACCGAGGTCTTCACGAAAGCCACCAGCTTCGACCGGGACGCCGACGACCTGTCCGCGGCCGACGCGACGCAGCGACTCCTGGCCGACCTCGCGGTCGTCGCCTCCGAGCGCCCCACCGAGGCCCGCCATCTCGTCGTCGCGCTCCCCCGCTCGTGGGACCCGGACGCCGCCGCGCTCTCGGCGGTCCTCGGAGCCTTCCACGGGGCGAGCTGGGTGGACGTCGCCTCCATCGACGACCTCCTCTCGTCGCCCGTGCCGGACGTCGCGAGGACCTCGCTCCCCGGGGCCGGGGTCACCGAAGGAACCCTGCCGGCCGCCGAGATGAACGCGCTCGAGCGCGCCCGCACCGAGGTCGCCGACTTCGCGACGATCGCCGCCGACCCCGCACCGGTCGTCCAGGGCGCGGAGCCCGCCCTCGTGGTCCCCTCCGCGATCGCCTACCGGTCGCTTCCTGACGAACGGACAGAGGCGGTGGACACCGCGGTCGAGGGCGCGGCCATGGTCCGGTCGTCGGTGTCCGTCGTCCCCCGTGGGCTCGACGTCATGCTGATCAACACGTCGGGCAATCTCCCCGTCAGGGTGCGCAACACGCTCGACCAGCCCGTCACCGTCCAGGTGGCCCTGCGGCCCGACAACGGCCTCCTCAAGGTCGTCTCGTTCCCCGCCGGCCCGGTTCCCGCCGGGGCCGAGGTCGACTTCAAGGTTCCCGTCCGGGCCATCGGCAGCGGCGACGTGAGCGTCTCGGTCGAGCTCCTCAGCGTCCCCGCCGGCACCGTCGTCTCACCACCGTCTGAGTTCGTCGTGCAGGTACGGGCCGAGTGGGAGAACACCGGGACCGCGATCTTCGCCGGTCTCGTCGCGCTCCTCATGATCGGCGGCATCTGGCGCACGATCCGACGTGGCCGGTCGCCGCGCCGCGTCGCCGAGCTGACCCCCGCGACAGGCGTCCCGGGAGCTCAGGGCGGCGCGACGCCGTCGGGCCGCTCGACAGGTCACGACGGGTGAAGCACGCCCGACCCGCCGGCGCTCCTCGGACCCGCCGTACCAGCCCAGGAACCACGCCGGCACCCGTCGACGCCGGTCGTGAGACCGCCGACGCTCCCGAGGAATCGGCGCCTGCCGCGACCCCCGCGAAGAGCAGCCTCGGCCGGAGCTCGGCGCTCATGGCCTCCGGAACCGCGGTCTCCCGCATCCTGGGGCTCGTCCGCAACGTCCTGCTCGTCACCGCGATCGGGACCACGGGCTTGGCCGCGGACGCGTTCGACGTCGCCAACAAGATCCCCAACGTCCTCTTCGCGATCCTCGCAGGGGGTGTCCTCAACGCGGTCCTCGTCCCGCAGATCGTCCGCGCGTACCGCTCCAAGAACCCCCAGGAGCGCCTCGACAAGCTGCTGACCCTCTCCGGGGTCCTGCTCCTCGGGCTGAGCCTGATCCTCACCGCGGGCGCCGCGGTGATCGTCACGCTCTACACCGACGGGTGGGGGTCGGCGCAGTTCTCGCTCGCCGTCGCGTTCGCGTTCTGGTGCACCCCACAGCTCTTCTTCTACGGTCTGTACACGCTGCTCGGTCAGGTCCTCAACGCGCGCGGGCAGTTCGGCCCGTTCATGTGGGCCCCGGTCGTCAACAACATCGTCTCGATCGTCGGGTTCGGCGCCTTCATCGCGATCTACGGGCCCTACGCGACCGGCGCGGCCGACGACCTCGGGACGTGGGACGGTACCAAGATCGCCGTCCTCGCCGGGACGGCGACCCTCGGCGTCGCCGCCCAGGCGCTCGTCCTGATCCTGCCCCTGTGGCGCGCGGGGTTCCGCTGGCACTTCCGCCTCGGGATGCGCGGGATCGGGCTGCGCTCCGCCGGACAGGTCGCGATCTGGACCTTCGGCGCCGTCATCCTCGAGCAGGTCGGCGTGCTGTTCACGACGCAGTTCGCCTCGAGCGCGCCTGCCGCCGCGCTCCAGCAGGCCTTCGGCGCCTACGCGGGCGACCCCATCGCGAACGGTGTCGTGACCGGCGTCGTCACGGGCGCCCCCGAGGCCTTCGCGGTCGCCGGCAACGCCGCCTACACGCAGGCGCTCATGATCTACCTGCTCCCGCACTCGCTCGTCACGGTGTCGATCGCCACGGCCCTGTTCACCGGGATGAGTGCCGCCGCCGGCGCCGGGGACTTCGCGCGGGTCCGGCACGACCTCTCGCGCGGCGTGCGGACCGTGGGCGTCTTCACGGTGTTCGCCACGGCCGTGTTCGCGATCCTCGCGCTGCCGATCACCAAGCTCCTGCTCATCAACGTGACGGCGGCGAGCGCGGTGGCGGTCAGCCAGATCCTCGTCGCCATGGCGTTCGGACTCGTCCCCCTCGGCGGCATGGTCCTCATGAAGTGGGTGTACTACGCGTACGAGGACGGGAAGACGGTCTTCTGGATCCAGGTCCCCGCGACGCTAGCCCTCGTGGGGATCGCATGGCTCGCGACCCGTACGCTCGCCCCCGTGTGGTGGGTCGTCGGGGTCGGCGCAGCGATGTCGCTGTCGAACGTCGTCGCGGTCCTGCTGCGGACCGCCGGCCTACGGCGCAAGCTGCACGGGCTCGACGCGTTCCGCATCGTGCGGATGCACGTCAAGACCGTGCTCGCCGCGGTGATCAGCGCAGCGGCCGGCTGGGGGGTCCTCCAGCTCTTCGGCGACCTGTACGGACTCTCGTGGCTGCGCGCCGCCGTGGTCACCACGGTCGTCGGGATCGTCATGACCGTCGTGTACGTCGGCGGGCTCAAGGTCATGAGGGTCCGCGAGCTCGACCAGCTCGCCGACCCGTTGCTCCGCAAGCTCGGGCGGCGACGCCCGGCCACGAGATAGAGGACGCCCGTACCATGTGGGGGGAAGATGTCAGCGGCAAGGAAGTTCGAGGTGGGCAGGTGACCGCAGCAGGACCCGGCACGACACTGGTGGGGCGCTACCTGCTGGCCGAACGGCTGGCGAGCGACCTGGTCGACGTCGCCGCCTGGTCCGCGCACGACTCGGTCCTGAACCGTCCCGTGCGGGTCTCGTTGCTCGCCGGTGAGCACGTCGCGGAGGCGATCGACTCGGCGCGGCGCGCTGCGCTCGTCACCGACCCCCGACTGACCCGGGTCCTCGACGTCGGGACCGACGACGGCGTCGCCTACGTCATCACCGAGCCCTTCGCCGGGATCACGCTGTCCGAGGTCGTGGCGGGTGGGATCGTCGATGCCCAGCAGGCGCGCGCGATCGTCGGCGAGGCCGCGGCCGCGCTCGAGGTCGCCCGACGACGCGGCGTCCACCACCTGGCACTGCGTCCCGAGGCCCTGCGGGTCGACGGGGACCGGGTCGTCGTGACGGGCCTCGGGCTCGACGCGGGTATCAGCGGTCAGGACCAGCACGACGCCGACGAGACGTCACGCACCGACACCCTGGGACTGGTCGCGCTGCTCTACTACGCGATGACAGCGCGCTGGGCGGGCACCAGCCTCGACGTCCCGTGGATCAGCCCCGACTCCGTCCACCCCCTGCCTGCGCAGCGCGACGCGACAGGAGTGCTCCCGCTGTCGACGCTCGTGCCCGGAGCGCCGTCCGACCTGTCGGAGCTGTGCGCCAAGGTCTTCGCCGACGCCGAGACCGCCCGTGCTCGAGCCGGCGCGGACCGCGCGACGACGAACGACGACACGCAGGAGTTCGACAGCCTCTCCGCCCCGCCCTCGTCCCCAGCCGACCTGGTGAGTGCGCTCGAGCCGTGGGGCTCGCTGTCCGTGGTCGCCGCACTCCCGACGTTCGTCCAGCCGGCCGCGCCCCCCGCAGCGACGCGCGTCAGCCGACAGTCGATCCGGAGCGCGTTCGACGTACCGCTCTCGACCCCTCCGGGGACTCCCCCGCCCGCGGTCCCGTTCCACCGGCCCGCCACCGGGCGCATCCACCGGGTCCCTCTCGCCGGCTCCTCCCTCCCCGACGGGGCCAGCTACCCCGCTCCCACCTACGCCGACACGCCCGCCGCCTACCAGGCAGCTCCGGCGGAGTCGGCGACAGGGTCCTACCCGACCGCCCCGCCGCCCCCTCCCGTGCCGTCAGCCCCGGTCGGGCTGGCTGAGCACGCTCCGGCCGACGTCCCTGCCCCGCAGGCACAGACGGGTCCCTTCACGACGACGAGCGCGAAGAAGACCAGCGTCAAGACCACCTGGATCATCATGCCGATCGTGCTCCTCCTGGTCGTCGTCGCCGTGATCTGGGGAGTGAAGTCCGGGCTGGGCCAGTTCGGCGCCGTCGTGACCCCGGGCGCCGGGCAGGGGGGATCGGGGACGAACGGCGCCCAGACACCGAGCGAGACGCCGGGCAGCGGCGAGGTCCCGGTGAACACCGAGCCCCTCCCCATCGCCGCAGGCGGCCTGCTGGATCCGGACGTCGCGGACCCGAACGACGTCGGTGAGAAGCCCGAGGCCGTGCCCCTCGCCATCGACGGCGACCCGTCCACGTTCTGGTACACGTACTCGTACAACTCGGCTGCCTTTGGCGGCAACAAGCCGAGGACGGGCTACACCTTCACGCTCGACGACGAGGCGACCGTCCAGCGCATCGTCCTCGACACGAACAACACGGGCGGCCGCGTCGAGGTCCGAGCCATCACGGACGCCGAGCCGACCGGCGGCGACGTCCTCGCATCGGCGGCCTTCTCGGAGAACATCGAGCTCGAGCTCGACCCCGCGACGGAGGGCACCACGTTCGTCCTCTTCATCACGGAGCTCCCGACGAACCCCGAGGGCAAGTTCCGCGTCGAGCTCAACGAGATCACGGTCTACTGATCCCGTGGCTGCGCCCCGACCGGGGCGCAGCCCGTCGCTCGTGCTGACCATCCACAGGCCGACCGGCCGACGGTGCCCTCGGAACAGAACGGCGCCACTCGGCGTTGGACCCGGTGCACCACCCACCACTGAGGAGTACACGTGACGGAACAGACCCCCACGACCGCACCGCGGAACGTCATCATCGTGGGTTCGGGCCCCGCCGGGTACACGGCTGCTGTGTACGCCGCGCGCGCGGGCCTCGAGCCCTTGGTCCTGGCCGGTTCGATCACCGCGGGTGGCGCGCTGATGAACACCACCGAGGTCGAGAACTTCCCCGGCTTCCCCGACGGCATCATGGGCCCCGAGCTCATGGACAACCTGCAGAAGCAGGCCGAGCGCTTCGGCGCCCAGGTCGAGTGGGACGACGCGATCGAGCTCAGCCTCGACGGCCCCGTCAAGACCGTGGTCACCGGCAACGGCGAGACCTACACGGCACGCGCCGTCATCCTGGCGACCGGCTCCGCGTACCGCGAGCTGGGCCTCGACGACGAGAAGCGTCTCTCCGGGCGCGGCGTCTCCTGGTGCGCGACGTGCGACGGCTTCTTCTTCCGCGACCAGCACATCGTGGTCGTCGGCGGTGGGGACTCCGCTGTCGAGGAGGCGACGTTCCTGACCCGCTTCGCGTCCAAGGTGACCATGGTCCACCGTCGTGGCGAGCTCCGCGCCTCGAAGATCATGGCGGACCGCGCCAAGGCCGACCCCAAGATCGAGTTCGCCTGGAACAGCGAGGTCGTCGGGATCCATGGCGAGAACAAGGTCGAGTCCCTGACGCTCCGCGACACGATCACCGGCGAGGAGCGTTCGATCGACGCGACCGGCCTGTTCGTCGCTATCGGGCACGACCCGCGCTCCGAGCTCGTCAAGGGTCAGATCGACCTCGACGACGAGGGGTACATTCAGGTCGTCGGGCGCACGACGGCTACCAACCTCGAGGGTGTCTTCGCGTGCGGCGACGCCGTGGACCACACCTACCGCCAGGCCATCACCGCCGCCGGCTCGGGCTGCTCCGCAGCGCTCGACGCCCAGCGCTACCTGACCGAGCTGGTCGACGCGATCGAGGACGCCGAAGGGCTTCCCGAGATCGCCGGCACGCCCGAGTCCCCCGCCCCCGACGAGCTGCCCCGTGCACTGGAGGAGATCCGATGAGCAACACCGTCAAGGTCACCGACGACACCTTCAAGGCCGAGGTCCTCGAGTCGGACATCCCCGTCATCGTGGACTTCTGGGCCACCTGGTGCGGACCGTGCCTCCAGATCGCCCCGATCCTCGAAGAGCTCGCCGGGGAGTACGCCGGCAAGGTCAAGATCGCCAAGCTCGACTCCGACGAGAACCCCGCGATCACCGCGGCGTACGGCGTGATCTCGATCCCGACGCTCAACTTCTACTCCGGTGGAGAGCTCGTGAAGTCGATCGTCGGGGGGCGGCCCAAGCGCATCCTCGCCGAGGAGATCGACGCGCTGATCGCCTGACGCGCACGACGTCCTCAAGGGGCGGTCGGTCCGGTGGACCGA
>NZ_JBHUAD010000146.1:0-10001 GCF_042789955.1 Oerskovia sp. NPDC056781 | reverse complement strand
GGCCGTGGTCCTGGCGGCCGCCGCGACCGCGGCGGCCGGGCCCGTCCCGTTCGTCGCGTTCGTCGCTCCGCAGATCGCGTGGCGGGCGCTGGCGGCGCAGGGGCCACCGCCGCTCGGTGCAGGCCTCGTGGGGGCGTGCGTGGTGCTCGCCGCCGACCTCGGAGCGCGCTCGCTGCCCGTGGACCTGCCGGTGGGAGTGGTGACCTCGGCGGTCGGTGCGCCGTTCCTGCTGTGGCTGCTGCTGCGCGAGAGCAGGGAGGTCCGCTGAGCACCTTGCTCAGGGCAGGTCGAGCACGGGGCGCCCGGTGATGCCGTGCCGGGCGAGGAGCGCGGTCCCGTCGGCCAGCCGGACGCTCCCGAGCGCGACGGGGCCGCGGGCCGAGCGGAGTGCGACGGCCGCAAGGTAGGTCCCGCCTCCGCCCCTGCCCTTGCCCTTGCCCTTGCCCTTGCCCGCCGACGGTGACGTCCCGGACCGCCGAGGGTGTCGCTCCCGACGGCCGAGGGTGACGTCCTGGCCGGCCGAGGGCGACGGCCACGCCGCGGGGAGCTCGAGGTCCCGGACGGCGAGCCGGTCGGGAGCCGGGAGGAGCCCTCCGCTGTGCACGACGTGGGCCGGCCGGTCCGCACGGGACAGGAGGAGGTCGTCGCGCGGGGCGAGGAGCCCCGTGCCGACCGCCTTGAGCACGGCCTCGCGGCGGACCCACGACCGGGTGAACGACTCGGCGTCCCATCCGTCGGCCGGGCGCTCGTCCGCGGGGACGGCGTCGAGCAGGTCGGCGAGATGGGCGCGCGCAGGGGCCGTGGACTCGACATCCACGCCGACGTCCACGCCCGCTTCCGGAACCGCCGAGGCAGCGGCCCCGGGCAGCGGCGGACCCGCCGGATCGACGACGGCGACGAGCACCCAGGATTCGGCGTGCGCGATCGAGAACGACGGCCCCTGGGCGACGTACGGTCGGCCGGGTGCCGCGCCCTCCCGGGCCCCGAGCCGGATGTCGACGTCCTCGGGAGCCTGGTGCAGCCGCTCCCCGAGGACGGCCCGGGTCAGGAGCCGTCCCGTGACGAACCGGTCGAGATCGACCGGCCGACGGAATCTCGAGGCCTTGACCGCCTCGTCGGCCGACAGCCAGGCCACCTGGCCCGGCAGGCAGGGGGCCGGCGGCGCGCACCAGATCGTGACGCTCGCGGTCAGGAGGGACGTCGGCACACCTGTCACCCTAGGTCGTCGGGGTGGGGTCACCCCACCCTGCTCACCGAGTCCTGGGTGAGCCGGAGCAGCGCACCGTGGTAGCCGATCAGTCCCTCGTTCGTGGTGCTCTCGCCGGTCCACAGCACGTCACCCGTCGCCAGGTCGTATCCCGTGCTCCGGGGCGCCCCGTCGGAGCCGTAGGCGAGGACGACCACCTGGGAGCCGTCGGTCACCGCACCGGACGGGTAGACCGAGTCCACTCCGGGCACGGTCCACAGCCTGCGGCCCGTGCTCGGGTCGAGCGCGGTCACGCCGTTCGCACCGTCGTCGACGACCATGACGGCGCCCGTGTGCACGAACAACGTGCTCGCGTACGTCGAGACCTCCCAGAGCTCCTCGCCCTCGGGCGTGAACGCTGCCAGGCCGCTCAGGGTGTCGACGAAGACCGTGCTCTCGCCGGTCCCGTCGGTGGCGGACGGGCGGAGGATCTGCCCGGTGACCTCCCACGACGGTGAGCCCGTGCGGTCGAGCACGGTCGTGCGCGTCGTCGTCTGGTCGAACCTGGCCGCGGTCGTCGCCGTCAAGGGCTCGACCTGGTCGTCCGGGGAGGCCGGGTCGTCCAGGCGGTCACCGCCCGCGTCGAACGACGCGCTGACGCCGCAACCGTCGACCTGGACCACGTATCCGGTCGTCCAGGCGGTCACCTGGTCGGGCATCAGCACGGGCTCGGTCCCGTCGCCGCGCCCTTGACACTCCCAGGCCTCGTCCGGTGCGACGAACTGGACCCGGTTCTCCCAGAGCACGTCTCCCGAGAGCGCGTCCTGCAGGGTCACGACGACGCCGCGTCCGCCGGGCACGTCGACGAAGGTCGGGGACCCGTTCTCGCTCCAGACCTCGCGCGGGCCGACCGGCGGACCGACGGGTCCGTCGCGGCGGACCGTCACGACCGTGCTGCCGGGCCCGACGGCGTAGCCCGACGCCGCGTCGACCGCGCCGATGTCCCTGCTCCCCGTGGCCCGCCCGTCCGGGTCGAGGGCCGTGACCGTCATGACCTCCGGGGTGCCGGACAGGCACAGGAGGGGGTCGTCGTCCACGGCGAACGGCTGCCAGAAGCTGCTCCGACCGCAGATCGCCTGGGGGCCGACCGTCGCCTCCCACACGTCCTGCCCGGTCAGGACGTCGACCGCGGTCACGGTCTCGTCGGTACCGCTCGCGTCTCGGTGGAGGAGCATCCCGCCCCAGGGCGTCCAGACCTGGTCGGCCAGGTCTCTCGACCAGATCTCCTGCGGCGGTCCCGTGAAGGGCAGCACTGCGCCCTCGCTCACGACGAGGCGCTCCTGGGTGCGCCGCTCCTCGATCTGGCCGCCGACCGCGAGCCCGCCGGGCACGAGGGCCAGGACACCGGCAGCAGCGGCCCACGGCCACCAGCGCTTCCTGCCCGGCGCCGCGCCCCCGGCCCCGGGGGCTGCGGCGCCCAGGGCGTCACGGGAGCCGCCGACACCGGACGCACCGCCCGCGGCGACGACCGACACGTCCGACCCGGCAGCCTCCGCGCTCTCGGTCCGGCCTGCGGGCACCGAGAGATCGTCGTCCAGGTCCTCGACGACCTCGAACGACACCGTACGCGAGGCGGCGGACGGTCGACGGCGCGGCATGGAGCGGAGCCTAGCGGCCCCGGCGGCGCGCGGCGAGAGCCGCCGGGAGCCCGTCGGCGAAGCGACAACCCGTCAGCGCAGGAACAACCTCGAGGCCTGCGCCTCGGCGTCCGCGTACGTCTGGGCGGCGGAGCCCAGCGCGGTCGTGATCGAGTCGAGCGCGGTCTCGACGTGCACCTGCGCGCCCTGCCACTCGGCCATGACGCCCGCGAACGCCGTGGCAGCGCCGCCCTGCCAGCTCGCCTGGAGGTCCTGGAGGTTGCGCATCATGGCCCCGACCTCGGCACGGATGGCCGTGACCGACCCTCCGACCGCGGCGCTCGCCTGTGCGACCCGTGCGCTGTCGACCTCGTACCTGCTCATGCCGTCCTGCCTCTCACCGAGCCTGCGGGGCACCGGTCGGCGCCCTGCCCCGGCGCGCGGTGCGCGACCGGGTGAGCAGGACGCTAGGGCCGAGCGGCGCCGTCGGGCAGGGGAGAACCCGTGCGCTGTGGGCGCGGCGTCAGGACGCGTGCCTGTGCACGGCTCGTCACCGGGAGGCAGCGCGGCAGCGCGGCCGACCACTCAGAACGACTCAGGACGGCGAGGGCGCGACGAGCGCCGGCGGGGCCGACGCGTCGAGCTTCTTCTGCTCCTTGCGCAGGCGCTGCAGCTCGGCGTCCAGGTTCTGCCGTGCGGGCTCCTCCCACGCGGCACCGAGCGGGCTCGAGAACAGGCTGCGACGGTCGAGCAGCTTGGTGATGATCGCGGTGCGCGCCCGCAGGTAGTCGGCGAGCGGGATGTGCGCGTACTCGTCGCGCACGTCCTTGAGGTACTCCTTGTACCGCTGGGGCTCGGCTGCGAGCATCGCGAGGTCCGCGTCGCACAGCACGGCGCAGTCGAAGTCCGCGGGGTCCGGCGCGTGACGCACGAGGGCGTTGACGAGGAACGCGACGCGGCGGCACGCCTTCTCCGGGACGCCCAGCCCCGACAGCTGCTCGAACGCGAGCGCGGCGCTCGCGCTCTCGTCCTCGCCGCCCTTGTTGGCGTACGCGGCCTTGCGGGCCGCGTCGAAGATCGCACCGTGGTACCAGGCCGCGAGGCGGACCACGTCGGCGTCGTGCGTCTCCTCCGCGAGCTCGTCGACCCGTCCCAGGACGTCGGCGAGGTGGCGCAGGTTGTGGAAGTGCCGGTCGGGCTGGTTCCAGCGCTCGAGGAGTCCTTCGCCGACGGCGAGGATCTCCTCGGTGGGGGCTGTGGCCCCGGCGCCCTTGCAGCTACGGGTCCAGGAGGTGAGCAACCACTGCGGTGCGTCAGAGGTGGTGACGCCCATGAGATCAGCCTTCTTCGATGCGGGAACAGGATGCGTCGTCGAGCGCAGATGCTCCTCCGAGCCTACGTCCGATCCGTCGACGACCCGCCATCGTAGCCCTGTGTCGGGAGTTCCACACGAACCGTGAGGCCACCGCCCTGCGTGGGGGCCACGGAGATGTGCCCGTGGTGCGCCCCGACGATGGCCGCGACGATCGCCATGCCCAGCCCGGAGCCCCCCGAGGCACGGTTGCGGGAGGAGTCCGCGCGGTAGAACCGCTCGAACACGTGGGCCGCCTGCTCGGGCGTGATGCCCGGTCCGTGGTCGCGGACCTCGAGGACCCCGACGGGTGCGTCGCCGCCGTCCCGGGCCTGCGTCCCGAGCGCGATCTCCACGGGGGTACCGGCCGGGGTGTGCTGCGACACGTTGCCGATGAGGTTGGCGAGCACCTGCCGCAGACGGTCCTCGTCGCCGATCACGGTGAGGTCCCGGGGCGCGTCCCCGGACGCGTCGCTCAGCCCCACGAGGCGCACCTCGCGCGTCGGGTCCAGGGCGTGCAGGTCGCCCGCGGAGTCGCGGGCCAGGGCCGCGAGGTTCACGGGCTCGTGACGGATGGGACGGCCCTCGTCGAGGCGGGCGAGCGCGAGGAGGTCGTTGACGAGCGTGCCCATGCGGGACGCGGAGTCCTCGATCCGGCGCATCGTGTCGTCCATCTGCTCGGGCGTCGTCAGCGCGCCCATGCGGTAGAGCTCGCCGTAGCCGCGCACGGTCGCGAGCGGGGTCCGCAGCTCGTGGCTCGCGTCCGAGACGAATCGTCGCATCCGGGCCTCCGAGGCCTCCGAGGCCGCGAACGCCCGCTCGATGTGGTTGAGCATCGTGTTGAGCGAGGCGGCGAGCGACCCGACCTCGGTCGTCGGCGGAGCCGGCCGGATGCGCCGCGTCAGGTCGCCACCGGCGATGTCGGCGGCGGCCTCCTCGATCTCGCGCAGCGGCTTGAGGGCACGCTGGACGGCGACGAACGCGATCGCGCCGCCGACGAGCGAGATCGCGAGGGCGCTGATCGCGAGGGTCCACCCGAGGAACCTGACGGTGTCGTGGATCCCGGCCAGCGGCAGGGCGACGAAAGCGGTCGAGCCGTCGGCGTTGACGAGCGGCATGACGCGCCACTGCGTGGGGTCGGTCGGGACGAGGAGCCCGCTCCGCTGGGGCGGCACCGTGAACGGGCCGTCGATGCGCTTGACCTCGTCGAGTGACAGCGCGGGGATGTCGGGCAGCCCGTACTTCAGCGCGGTCCTCGCGAAGTAGCGCGGCCAGGTCACCCCGTTCGACCACCGGTAGAGGATGTAGTAGTCGCTGGGAAGCCCGGTCGGGTTCTGGCTGAACTGGCTGTCCGGGTCGGCCGCGACGTCCACAGAGGTCGCCTTGAGCTGGTCGTCGACCTGCCGGACGAGGTAGTTCGACACGAACACGCTGGTCGCGACCGCCGCGACCCCCAGCCCGGCGGCGAGCAGCAGCATGATGATCGCGACGAGCCGCGTGCGCAGCGGGATGCGAGCGAACCAGCCCCAGTCCTTCGTGGGCACGGGCCTGCCGTACGGGCGGGGCTCGGCGGGCGGCGGCACGGGCGGCAGGTCCTGCGTGCTCGGCAGGTGCTGCTCGGTCGCGGCGCCGTCGGCCTGGGTGCCCGACGGCGCAGCCTGCGCCCCAGGACGCGCCGCACCCGGGGCGGGGCGCGCCGCGGAGGGGCGCGACGTCGTCGGGCCGGGTGGTGGCGGGACGGGGGGCAGCGCGCCCTGGGCGCCCTGCGCTCCGGCCGGGCCGCCGGGCGACGAGGACGGGGGCGTGCTCATGACCGGCGGGTGCTCCCGGACTCCGGGGGAGTGCGCAGCAGGTACCCGACGCCGCGCTTGGTGTGGATGAGCGGCTGGACGGGCTCCTCGGTGCCGTCCGGGCCGGTCACCGTGAGGTTGTCGATCTTGCGACGCAGGTACGAGATGTAGGACTCGACGATGTTGGCGTCCCCGCCCCAGTCGTACTGCCAGACGTGGTCGAGGATCTGCGCCTTCGACAGCACGCGGCCCGCGTTGAGCATGAGGTAGCGCAGGAGCTTGAACTCGGTGGGGGACAGGTCCACGACCTGGCCCGCCCGGCGGACCTCGTGCGAGTCCTCGTCGAGCTCGAGGTCCGCGAAGCGCAGCACCGCGGTGTCCTCGGGCTCGGCGTGCGTGCGCCGCAGCACCGCGCGGATGCGGGCCACGACCTCCTCGAGGCTGAACGGCTTCGTCACGTAGTCGTCCCCGCCGACCGTGAGGCCCGTGACCTTGTCCTGCGTGTCGTCGCGCGCCGTGAGGAACAGCACGGGCGTGTGCTGGCCCGTGGCGCGCATGCGACGCGTCACGGTGAACCCGTCCATGTCCGGGAGCATGACGTCGAGCACCACGAGGTCCGGCTCGACCTCGCGCACGAGCTTGAGCGCGCTCGTGCCGTCCGCGGCCGCGTACACCTCGAAGCCCGCGAATCGCAGGGACGTGGACAGCAGCTCGCGGATGTTGGGCTCGTCGTCGACCACGACCAGCCGCGCCTCGGGTTCGCTCATGGTTCCAGTGTGCGACCGAACCCTGGGAGTCGCCTGGGCGGCAGCGGTGCGGTGCCGCAGGCCGCGCCGTGACGCGTGGTGCGCGGCCCGTGTCGGCGGACGATGGTTGCATGGGCCTGCACGCACCGGGCCCGGGCCGTGCGCGGACGACCAGGACGAGGACCAGGATGCGCATCACCGACCACGACCGCAGGGCGCGACTCGTCGCGCACCAGCTCGACCTCGGGGCGACCGGGCCGCAGCCCGTGACCACGGTCGAGGGCGTCGTCGACCGGCTCGTCGCCCTCCACGCGACGGACGCCCCCAGCGTCTACCTCTCGGTCCTCGCGCGGGTCCCCGGGCTACGCGTCGAGGACGTGCAGGCCGCCCTGTACGAGCGGCGCTCCCTCGTGCGTGTCCTCGCGATGCGCCGGACCCTGTTCGTCGTGGCGCGCGACCTGGTGCCCGTGGTCCACGCGGGGGCGAGCGACGCCGTCGGGCGACGGCTGCGGGCCCGGCTCCTCAAGGAGCTCGCGACGATCCCCACCGACCCGCCCGTCGAGGACGCCGAACGTTTCCTCGCAGGGGCCGAGGAGCAGGTCCACGACGCCCTCGCACAGCACGGGCCCCTCACGGGCGCACAGCTCTCGGCGCGGGCCCCCGTGCTGCGGACCGCGTTCCTGCCGACCACGACCAAGTCGTGGGACGTGCGGCGCTCGCTGACGTCCCCGCTGCTGTCGCTGCTGTCCGCGGAGGGGCGGATCGTCCGGGGCGAACCGACCGGCGGGTGGTCCTCCAACCGCTTCCTGTGGCGCCCCGTCGAGGACTGGCTGCCGGGCGGTGTCCCCGAGCTCGACGAGGCCGAGGCCCGGGTGCGGCTCGCGTCCGCATGGCTCGAGTCCTTCGGCCCCGCGACCGTCGCGGACCTCCAGTGGTGGACCGGCTGGAACCTGGGGCAGGCCCGGGCCGCGCTCGCCGCGCTCGACGTGCGCGAGGTCGAGCTCGACGGGCTGGGTGCAGGCGTCGCACTGCGGTCGACGGACCTGGCGCCCGCCCAGGGCGCCGCCGCCGGTCACGTGGCGCTGCTGCCCTCGCTCGACCCCACGGCCATGGGCTGGAAGCACCGCGACTGGTACCTCGGCCCGCACCGCGAGCAGCTCTTCGACACCGCGGGAAACATCGGTGCGACCGTCTGGTGGGAGGGTCGTATCGTCGGAGCCTGGGCGGTGCGGGCCGACGGTTCGCCCGCGGTGCGACTGCTCGAGGACGTCGGGTCGGACGGCGCCGCGGCCGTCGGTGCCGAGGCCGAGAGGATCACCGGGCTGCTCGACGGCGGCGGCGTGACGGCGTCGTTCCCCACGCCGCTGTACCGCGAGCTGCGGGGCTGAGCGCTCAGAGGTAGCGCAGCGGGTCGAACTCGTCGAGCGGGATGATCCGGACGCGAGGCAGGACCGTGGTGAACGCGCCCACGTTGTCCTCGAGGTCGTGGAAGCTCAGGCCGCGCGACGCGAGCTCCGAGAAGCGCGAGTTGACGAACTCGCGGAAGCACAGCAGCCCCACGCGGCGGTCGCCGTCCTCGAGGAGGTCCTCGACCTGCGGGATGAAGTCGCCGTCGTGGCTCGCGAGGAGCACGTCGCCGGGGCGGTCCTGGAGCGCCTCGAGGGTGCGCTGGATACCGATGTCGACGACCTTCTCGGAGCTCGACCCGGCCAGCGGGATGGGGCGGTAGCCCATCGCGAGCAGCGCCTGGACGAACGCCATGGGCATCTGGCCGGACGACGCGTTGAGGAAGAACAGGGGCGTGACGTCCTGGCCCCACAGGTTCGCCGCGAAGTCGACGATGCGGTCCCAGCGGGGGCGCTCCTCGGGGTTGGGTCGGTGGCCCAGGACGCTCATCCCGAGCGTCGCGTCGATGTTCTCCCCGTCGACGATCAGGTAGGTGCGGCGCCTGGCCTCACCCTGCGTGCTGACGAGGCCGTTCGACGTGCTGGAGTCCGACATGGGGTCCAGCCTATCCGCCGCGGTGGCACGGGCAGGCCGTCCCGGAGGGGCTGCGGCCCGGTCGGTGCGTCCCTGACACGGATCCCGCCGAGGCGTGGGCGCGGTTTGCATGTGAACCCCAGGTTGCGAGTACCTTTCAGCGGTGAACCTCCAGCTTCTCGACCCGGTCCGGATCACGGTCGTCCAGAACTCCCCGGACGTCACCCTGGACACCTTCGCGGACCGGCTCGGCCCCGACGTCCGCCTCGTGCGGCCCTTCGTGGGCGACGCGCTGCCGGACCTCGCCGACCTGGGGCACGGCCTCGTGGTCCTGGGCGGGCAGATGTCCGCCTACGACGACGAGGTAGCCCCCTGGCTCCCCGCGCTGCGCGAGCTCGTGAGCGCCGCGGTGCTCGCTGCGGTGCCGACGCTCGGCGTGTGCCTCGGCGCCCAGCTCCTCGCGGTCGCGGGCGGCGGTCACGTGCAGGTCGCGGCCCCTCCCGGGCGCGAGGTCGGTCTGACGCGGGTGTTCTGGAAGGCGGGCGCGGAGGCGGACCCGGTCCTCGGACCGTTGGCCCGCGCCGCGGCGGGGACGGGCAAGCGGGCCCGCTCGCTCACGCTCAGCATGCACGTCGACGCGATCATCGACCTGCCCGAGGGCGCCACCTGGCTCGGCATGTCCGACATGTACCCGTACCAGGCCTTCCGGCTCGGCTCGGCGCTGGGTGTGCAGTTCCACCCCGAGGCGACCCTCGACACGATCCGCCGGTGGGCCGCGGACCACGGCGACGTGGACACCGAGAACGTCCTCGCCGAGGCCGCGCCGTTCGAGGGGGAGGTCCTGGAGACGGGCCGCGTCCTCGCGGAGTCCTTCCTCGCCGTCGTGCACGACGACGTCGCTCGCCGGGGCGTGCGGGCGTAGGTCCTGCGTCGGGCTGCGTGTCCGCCGATCGCTGCCGGGCGGTCGGTGGCAGGGTGTCGGCATGATCCGACACACCGTCGCCTTCCGCCTGCGCCACCCCGAGGGGTCCGCCGCCGAGGCAGCCTTCCTGACCGACGCGCGCGTCCTGGCGCAGATCCCCGGCGTCGAGAGGTTCGAGCAGCTGCGCCAGACGAGCGCGAAGAACGCGTTCACGTTCGGCTTCTCGATGGAGTTCGCCGACGCCGACGCCTACGCGGCCTACGACGCGCACCCGGACCACCGGGCGTTCGTCGCCGACCGCTGGGTGCCCGAGGTCGAGGACTTCCTGGAGATCGACTACGAGCCGCTGCCGGCGGGCTGAGCGGCGCGCTCGACACGGCCTGCTGACA
>NZ_JBHUAD010000145.1:0-10043 GCF_042789955.1 Oerskovia sp. NPDC056781 | reverse complement strand
GAGCGGATGCTCGCGGGCCCTCACCGTCCGGTGCCGTCCGACACAGGGGACCCGGACGGTGCGCCTCGTGGCCGAGGGCCACGGACGTCCTGGTCAGGAGGTCGTGCAGGACTTGCCGTTGAGGACGAACGCGACGGGCGCACCGTTCGTGCCGCTGTGGTTGGCGTTGAAGCCGACCTCGACGGACGCGCCCGGTGCGAGGTTCGCGTTCCAGGAGAGCCCGGTCACCGTGACGTTCGCGCCGGACTGCGTGAACTGACCCGACCACGAGTTGGTGATGGTCTGACCCGACGGGAACGCGAAGGCCAGGCTCCAGCCGTTGATCGTGCCGGTCGAGGTGTTCGTGACCTTCACGGTGCCCGTGAAGCCCGAGCCCCAGCTGTTCGCCGAGTAGGCGACCGTGCACGAGCCGGGGGGCGGGACGACGACCGTCGTGGTCGTCGCGCTCACCGCGGCCGAGGACGCCGAGAGGTTGCCCGCGGTGTCCCTGGCCCGGACCGTGTACGAGTACGCGGTGCCCGCCGTCAGGCCCGTGTCCGTGAAGGACGTCCCGGTCGGGGTGCCGACCTGGGCGCCGTTGCGGAAGACCACGTAGCCCACCACGCCGACGTCGTCGGTCGACGCGTTCCACGAGAGCGGGACCGTGCTCGCCGTGGTCGTCCCCGCGGTCAGCCCCGTGGGCGTCGAGGGCGGCAGGTCCGTCGGGCCCGTCGCTGTCGTGACCGACCGGGCGGCAGACGGCGTCGAGACGTTGCCGGCCGCGTCGCGCGCCGTGACGGTGAACGCGTACGTGGTCGCGGGGGTCAGGCCGGTCGCCGTGAAGCTCGTCGAGGTCGAGGTGCCGACCTGCACGCCGTTGCGGTAGATCGTGTAGCCCGTCACGCCGACCGTGTCGGTCGAGGCCGTCCACGAGAGCGGGACGGACGTGGCCGTGGGCGTGCCCGCGACGAGGCCCGTCGGGGCCGTGGGAGCCGTCACGTCGCCGGGTGTCGAGCCGCCGCCGTCGATGACCGGGTAGGCGTTCTCGACGAGCATCTCGAACTGCGCGTCGAACCACTGGCCCGCGAGCGGTGCTCCGCCCAACGCGCCCGTCAGCTGGTTGGCGAGCTTGGGCGAGACGAACGTCGGGTCGCACATACGGTCGAACCGCTTGCCCTGGTCGTTCGGGATGTCCGTCGAGGCGCCGTCGGACTCGCCCGGAGGCTTGACCCACACGAACGCGTGCAGGTGCGACTCGGGGTAACCCGCGGGCGTGGCCTGCGGGCGCTCACCGATGCCGGCGCCTGCCGGGTTGCACCAGGCGCCGCGGTGGACGCGCTTGTCCACCCGCGACTCGTCGACGTACGTGTTGTGGTTCGTCGACGTGCTGACCGAGGTCGGACGTGCGTCACCGCCCCACCCGTTGCGCGACGTGTCGATGAGCATGCCGATCGAGGACGGGAACCCCTCGGCGACCAGGAGGTCGTAGAGGTGGGCCGTCCAGTCGGTCTCGTCGAAGTCGGCGTTCCACTCGTAGAAGCTCGCCGACCGGATGGGCGTGCCCCCGATCTGGACGTCCTCGAGGAACGGCTCGACCAGGGGCGTCGAGTTCGCGGTGTTCGTCACGAAGCCCGTGACCGACGCGAAGCCCGCGGTGGTCGACCTCACGACGTCGGCGAAGAGCTTGGCGGCGGGGCCCGAGTTGCTCGGCCAGCCCAGCCAGCCCGCGTGCGCGGCGTCGATGTAGGAGTACACGTTGCCGACCGTGTAGAGCTCGTCGAGCGCGTACTTCACGCCCGCGCGGTAGTACGGCGCGGACTGCTGGCAGTCGGGCGTGCTGATGTTGGTGATGAGGTTCGGCAGTGAGTCGGGCTCGATCGTCGCGGCGATGCGCAGCGAGTCGTACTTGGGGTCGTCGAGGATGTCGACGATCGGGTCGATGTACTCGTTCTTGTAGCGCACGAGCCCGGCGTCCGTGGCCGGGAGCTCGCCGTTCGAGGCGAGCGCGTAGCAGTCACGACCCGGCAGGTCGTAGATGACCAGGTTGAACACGATCGGCACCCCGGCGTCCTTCTGGGCGAGTGCCTCGTCCAGGTGGTACCGCAGGCCGGGGCCGTCGACGTTGCCCTCGATCGCGCTGATCCGGTCCATCCAGACGGCCGTGGGCTCGTCCGAGATCGCCTGCATCTTCGCAGCCAGGTCGCCGTCAGCACGTGCGGCGGCCGCTTCCACGGCGCCCGACCAGTACGGGTTCACGTACTGGGTCGCCCCGGCGTACGGGTTCGCGACGCGTGCCTCGGCGGCGGCGGCCGGGATCTGAGCGAGCGTGAGGGGTGCGGCGACCAGCGCCGCAGCGGCCATGGCTGTCGCGCCCTTGCGCAGCCGATGGGGGGTTGGTGACACGAGGTCCTCCTGAGGTTCGTCCTCGGACCGGACGACACCGGCCGGTCCGTGCCGCGGGGGTGCGGCGTCGAGCGCAACGTGTCACGGACCGGGTGAGGACGGAACGGCGTGAAACGTTTAGGACGGCACGGCCGATCACCCGGCGGCGGACGGGAGACGACCGGCGAACGAGACGCCGTGCGAGGTCAGCGCGGAGGAGCCGTGGTGCCACGGATCACGAGCCTTCCGCCGGGGACCGTCCGAGAGGCCTCGTCGTCCGGGGAGCCTCCCCCGTGCCGCCCGACGGCGTGCAGGACCTGACGCCCCGCCTCCTGCCCGAGAGCGCGGAGAGGCCGCGCGACGGCCGTGACGGGCGGGGTCGACAGGCGCAGCACCGGGGCGTCGCGACCGGCGACGACCGACACGTCCCACGGCACGGCCAGCCCGGCGCGGCGTGCGACGTCGACGACGACGAGGGCGCCCAGGTCGTCCGAGGTGACGATCGCCGTCGGGCGGTCCGGGGCCGCGAGCAGCCGACGGGCGGTCGTCGCGACGTCCTCGAGCGTCGTGCAGGGCTCCACGAGCGCGATGCCCCCTCGACGGGCGACCTCCTCACGCACGGCGTCCGCAGCACCGTGCCCTGACCGGAGCGGCCTCGCGGGCGCGAGCACCGCGACGTGCCGGTGTCCCAGGTCGCTGAGGTGCCGGCCGACCTTGACGTCCGCTGCGGCGTCGAGCGCCACCGTCCGCGGGGCCGAGGCCGCCGTGCCGGACATGGTGTGCGGCGGTCCAGCCGGTTGCCGCGGCGCGCCACGGCCGTCATCGAGGTTCGCCGAGCGCGGCCAGGAGACGTGGTCGACCAGCACGGTCGCGACCCCGAGTCGTGCGACGACGGCGAGGCGAGGGTCGTCGGTCCTGATCCCGGTCATGACGAAGGCGTCGTAACGGTGCTCGGCCCACCAGGTCGCGACCGCGGCCGCCGCCGCGGACGGGGACTCCACGAGGTGCACGGCCAACGGGAGGTCGGCGTCGAGAACGTCGCGAAGTCCGTCGGCGAGCTCGAGATCGGCGTCGGCCGACGTCGCCCCGACCGTGTCCCGGACCAGGAGCAGCGCGACCGTCCCGGGCGTGCCGCGCAATGCCCTGGCTGCGGCGCTGGGTCGCCAGCCGAGGTCCTCTGCGACCTGGAGCACGCGGCGTCTGGTCCGTTCGGAGACGCCCGGTCGCCCGTTGAGGGCGTAGGAGACCACCGCGATCGACACCCCGGCCGTGCGGGCGACGTCGGTGATGGTGGGACGCCTACCGGTAGCAATCGGGCTTTCCGGACGTGAGAATGTGGCCACGGTCACACAGCATGCCGCAGGCGGCGCGCGCAGCACGACCCGACCGGTCCGACGGCGGACCGGTCGCACGGAGAACGCGGTACACGACGGAGTGGACACCATGGTCGATGTCACGACCCACCGAGGAAACCTCACGATCGGCGTGCTCTCACCCGTCGTGGGCGGCTTCTACTTCGGCAAGATCCTCGCGGGGATCTCACGAGGACTGCGGGCGGGTGGTCACCGGGTGGTCGCGTTCCAGACCTATCCGGCCGACCTGGATCGGGAGGAGTTCCCCGACCGGCCGCCACCCCGGCAGATCGTGGGGCTGGACGCGATGGACGGCGTCATCGTGGTGACGTCCGCGGTCGAGCACGACGTCCTGCGTCGGCTCGATCGGTCGGGCACGCCTCTCGTCGTGATCAGCGAGACGGTCGACGACCTCGGGGCGCCCGTGGTCACTCCCGACAACGCGGGTGGTGTGCGCGCCGCGGTCGAGCACCTCCTCCAGCACGGCCACGAGCGCATCGGTTTTCTCGGGAACCCGCGCCAGCACGACCTCGTCGAGCGGCACGCCGCGTACGAGACCGCGCTGCGCGCCCACGGGATCGAACCGCGGTCCGAGTGGATCTACCAGACCCGCGACAACCAGGAGGCAGCGGGGGCGGCAGCAGGACGGGCCGCGCTCCAGGAGGGGCTCGACACGACCGCGACCGTCGCGGGCACCGACCGCAACGCCGTGGGTTTCCTCCGGGCGCTCGCCGACGCCGGCCTCGTGCTTCCTCGCGACCAGGCGCTGATCGGCTTCGACCACTCCGACGGCGGTGCCCGGTCCCGGCCACGGCTCTCCTCGGTCGACCCCCATCACGACCGGGTCGGTGAGCTGGCCGCCGAGCTGTTGCTCGCGCGCATCCACGGTGAGCAGGTCGGTCCCGGGCAGCATCTCGCCGAGGCCACGCTGGTCTGCCGCGAGTCGTGCGGCTGCGTCGACAGCACACGGACGGACCTGCTCGTCGACGGCAGGCCGACGTCGGGCGAGGTGGCGGAGGGCGACACCGCCACTGCCCGCCTCGACGCCGTCGCGCGCGCCGTGCTCGACGACTCGGTCGTGCTGCGTGCCCGCCGGGGGACGGGAAGCACAGGCTCGACCGGGTCTGGCGAGAGCGCCGTCGGTGGATGGGTTCGGGCCGTCGTCGCCACCATGACGGACGCGGCCGGCGGCGGCACGCTGCCCGCACCGCAGTTCTACCGGGCGCTCGCCGACCGCACCGCCGTGCTGCGGCCCGTGCCCGAGGCGCTCGAGCTGCTCGTGCCGGCCGTGCGTGCGCTCGAGGCCGAGCTCTTGGTCGGGATCAAGCGCCGCGGCCCGGCGGGGTCGATCGGCGCCGTGGTCGGGGTCGGTGCCACGCGGGCGCGCCCGCAGGGGCGCTCGCGGGCGCTGGGCGACGTGACGACCGAGATCCTCGTCGCGCTCGCCAAGGGGTGCACCCACGCGCTGCTCGTCCGGTCGGGGAACCTCGAGCGTGCGATGGTCGACCAGTATGAGCTCGACCTCGAGCTCATGCACGCCGACAGCGCCTCGCTGCGCCACCTCGACTGGCTGCCGAGAGGGCAGGTGGGGCCGGCTGCGATCGCCCTCTGGAGCCCGCCCGATGACGGACCAGGAGGGGACGTGCTGAAGGTCGTGGGCGTCCGTGGCGGCCTGGCCGCTCAGCGCCTCGTGGGGCACAGCTTTCCCGCGGCGCAGTTCCCGCCGCGCGCACTCCTGAGCGCCGACGCCCTCTCGTTCGTCATCCCCGTGGCGTTCGACGCGAGCGACTGGGGGCACCTCGTGATCGGTGGCCCGGTCGACACCCGCGCGACCAGCGCACGCGAGAAGTACAACCACTGGGCGGCGATGCTCGCCGTCGCGCTCGATCAGGAGGATCACCTCGCCGCGCTGCGAGCCCAGCGGACGGAGCTCGAGGAGGCGGCGCAGCGTGAGCGACGGCTGGCAGAGGAGATCAGCGTGAGCGAGGAACGCTATGCCCTGGCCTCGGTCGCCGCGTACGACGCGACCTGGGACTGGGACGTCGCGACCGGCACGGTCTACTACTCGCCGTCCTGGAGGGCGATGCTCGGCCTGCCCGCCGGCGACCTGAAGGCCGCCGACCCCGAGGAGTGGCTCGACCGGGTCCATCCCGAGGACCTCCAGGCGGTCCAGGTCGCGCTCGCGGTCCAGCTCGGCGGCCTCGGCGGGAAGCTCGACCTGGAGCACCGGCTGCTGGCGGCCGACGGTCGCTACCTGCGTGTCCACTGCCGTGCCGTGACGGTGAGCGACGGTGCAGGATGCCCGACGCGGATGGTCGGGGTCCTGACGGACTGCTCGGACGAACGCCGGGAGAACACCTTCCGGGCGGAGTGCGAACCCTCCCACGAGCTCTCGGCGGTGCGCCCACCGGCGGGTCAGGCGCAGCCGCCACCTCGCCGGGGCGGTGCATCCGTGGCTCGTGGGACCAGCACCCCGGGCGCCGGATGACACGACGTGACCGGCCGCCGCACCGCCATCCGGACGGCCCCGGAGACCTGCGGCGTGGATGAGAGACTAGGCGCCGTGACTGACTCGCGCGACGCCCTCGACACGGCCCACCTCGATCTCCCGGGGTGGCGGCACGTCTACTCGGGCAAGGTCCGCGACCTGTACGAGCCCGACCTCGCGGCCATCGGTGGCGCGCACCCGCTCGGTGACGTCGTCCTTGTCGTCGCGAGCGATCGTGTCAGCGCGTTCGACCACGTCCTGTCCCCGGGCATCCCCGACAAGGGGGTCGTCCTGACCCAGCTCAGCCTGTGGTGGTTCGACAGGCTCGCGGACCTCGTCCCGAACCACGTCGTCAGCACCGAGGCCAGTGCCATGCCGGGTGACGGCCTGGTGCCGGACTCGGTCGCGGGCCGCGCGATGATCTGCCGCCGACTCGAGATGTTCCCGGTCGAGTGCGTCGCCCGCGGGTACCTCACGGGCTCGGGCCTCGTCGAGTACCGGGTGGACCGTACGGTGTGCGGAGTTCCGCTGCCCGAGGGGCTCGTCGACGGGTCGCGCCTGCCCGAGGCGATCTTCACCCCCGCGGCCAAGGCCGAGGTGGGGGAGCACGACGAGAACGTGTCGTTCGAGGTCGTCGCGGGGACCGTCGGGCTCGATGCCGCGACCCGCCTGCGGGACCTGACCCTCGCCGTCTACTCGCGGGCCGAGGAGGTCGCGCGCGAGCGCGGCGTGATCCTCGCCGACACCAAGTTCGAGTTCGGCGTCGACCCCGTGACGGGCGCGACCGTCCTGGGCGACGAGGTGCTGACCCCCGACTCCTCGCGCTTCTGGCCCGCCGACCAGTGGCAGCCAGGGCGCTCGCAGCCGAGCTTCGACAAGCAGTACGTCCGCGACTGGCTCGCCTCCGAGGCCTCGGGATGGGACCGCGCGTCCGACGCGCCGCCGCCCGCGCTGCCCGCGGACGTCGTCGAGCGCACGCGAGACCGCTACCTCGAGGCTTACGAGCGGATCACGGGCGAGTCCCTGTTCTGAGCCCTGGGCCCGTCGGGGAGCCGAGGCGCTCGCGGACGTAGCGGTGGCCGGTCGGCGACGTCCAGCGGACCGTGCCGTCGGCCGCGAGGTCGGGCTGCCAGCCGGACCGCGCCCGGACCACGTGGTGGTGCCGGCACAGGGAGATGAGGTCCTCGGGTCGGACGTCGGGCTCAGGGGCGTCCGGCGCTCGCGGCGCAGGGCGGACCACGTGGTCGAGGTCGCAGCGGAACGCGGGCACCGAGCAGCCGGGAAAGGTGCACGTGCGGTCCCGCGAGAGCACGGCGGCGATCACCTGGACCCCGGGCCCGGGGCGGGCTGCGGGCGACGGATCGAACATGTGTTCGATCGTAGCTGGAGCCCCTGACACCGGCCCGGGCAGGCTGCTCCGGCGTGCCCGGGTTGCCCGATGTGTCGTTGCGCGATATATATCGACCATGCCCACAGCGACGAACGGCCCGGCCGGCGGGAAGTCCTTCCGCATGACCGAGCAGGCCTACCTGATCCTGCTGTCCCTCACCCCCGAGCCGCTGCACGGCTACGCCGTCATCCAGGCCGTCGCCGAGATCTCCGACGGGGCGACGGCCCTCGGCGCCGGCACGCTGTACGGCAACCTCGACCGGCTCTCGGGCGCGGGCCTCGTCGAGCCCGCAGGTGAGGAGGTCGTCGACGGTCGCCTCCGGCGCTACTACCGGATCACCGACGAGGGCCGCCGCGCCGCAGAGCAGGAGACGGACAGGCTCCGCGAGCTCGCCGCCCGGGCGCAGAAGGCCCTCGACCAGCGCGGCACGGCGGTGCGCCCGACGTCGGGCAGGCTCGCCGGAGGGCTGGCCTGATGCGCCGCCGCGACCTGACGCCCGACGAGCGCTTCGAACGGTCGGCGCGCTTCTGGGCGCGGGCCTACCCCCGCCGCTGGCGCGAGGTCCACGGCGACGAGCTCCTCGCGGTCCAGCAGGACGTCGCGCACGCGGCGGCCCAGGCTGCGGGGGCGCCCGCACCTGACCGGTTGAGCACCGACGAGGTCCGCAGCCTGCTGCGCGCCGGCTGGAGCCTGCGCCGGCGGGAGCGCCCGCCGCTGTGGCGGTGGGTCCTGTACCGGTTCGGCCTCAGGCTGCCCGCGGAGTACTGGTGGTGGGTCGCGGACGACATCCGGGGAGCCTTCTACTCGGTGCGGGACGCCGCGTGGACGCTGCTCCTGATCTACAGCCCGTTGCTCGCGGTGCTCACCGGATACGCGTGGGTCACGGGACGACCTCTCGACGACCTCTGGCCCACGTTCCTCACGTCGTGGTTCTTCTGGGCCTTCCTCATCGCAATCGTGGTCGCGTCAGGGACGGCTTTCCGCGAGAGCCGGACTCGGACCGCCTGGTACCGCCACGTGGTCTACGGCAACGTGCCCGAGCCGATGCGGCTGCCGTCCACCTCGCCCGACCCCCGGGACGCCCGGCCGACCTCCTGAGGCGAGCCCCGCCGTCGGGCAGGAAGATCCCCGCCGTCGAGAACGAGGTTGAGGTCGCCAGGGCGCGCAGAACGGCCACGACCTCGTTCTCGGCGCCCAGGAAGCACCGTACCGACCGACGCCTGAGACGCGACCCGGCCCCGTGCGCGGCCCGGGTAAACTGGCCCCGGAATCCCCACCCACCGAGATCCGTGCGACCTCGTCGCCGCCCTCGCGGCGCGCCCCGAGCCTCGTGCGGACCTGTCCGAGCCGAGCCGGCCGGACCAACTTCCCGAGGAGCTCCTGTGGGACGCGTAGTCGTCGAGGTCATGCCCAAGCCCGAGATCCTGGACCCGCAGGGCAAGGCCGTCGTCGGGGCGCTGCCGCGCCTGGGCTTCACCCAGTTCACCGGCGTGCGCCAGGGCAAGCGGTTCGAGCTCGAGGTCGAGGGTGACGTCACCCCCGAGGTGCTCGCCGCGGCCCGTGAGGCCGGCGAGAAGGTCCTGTCGAACCCGGTCATCGAGGACGTCGTCCTGGTCGCCGAGCTCACGGCCGAGCTGGGCGGGGAGAGCGCCTGATGAGCGCCCCCGCAGCGACCGGCCTGGCCACGGCCCGGATCGGTGTCATCACGTTCCCCGGCACGCTCGACGACCGCGACGCGGCGCGCGCGGTGCGCCTGGCAGGCGGTGAGCCCGTGTCCCTGTGGCACGCGGACGCGGACCTGCACGGGGTCGACGCGGTCGTGCTCCCGGGCGGCTTCTCGTACGGCGACTACCTGCGCGCCGGGGCGATCAGCCGCTTCGCGCCCGTCATGGACTCGCTCGTCGACGCGGCCAAGGGCGGCCTGCCCGTCCTGGGCATCTGCAACGGCTTCCAGATCCTCACCGAGGCGCACCTGCTGCCCGGCTCGATGATCAAGAACGACCACCTCGCGTTCATCTGCCGCGAGCAGACCATGGTCGTCGAGAACGCCGACACCGCCTGGACGCGCGACTACACCGCGGGCCAGCGCATCACGGTGCCGCTCAAGAACCAGGACGGCCAGTTCGTCGCCGACGAGCGCACGCTCGACGAGCTCGAGGCCGAGGGCCGCGTCGTCTTCCGCTACGAGGGCTGGAACCCCAACGGCTCACGCCGCAACATCGCGGGCATCTCGAACGCGGCGGGCAACGTCGTGGGCCTCATGCCGCACCCCGAGCACGCGGTCGAGGCCGGGTTCGGCCCCGCGAACGAGTCCGGTCCGCGAGCGGGCACGGACGGGCTGGGCTTCTTCACCTCGGTGCTGAGCACGCTCGTCCAGGCCTGAGAACCCCGTCGCCTCCGCGCGACGTACCGCCCTGCCCGACGGCGGCGCTCACCTCCCCGAGGTGAGCGC
>NZ_JBHUAD010000144.1:0-10081 GCF_042789955.1 Oerskovia sp. NPDC056781 | reverse complement strand
GGGGACGACGTCCCCGCCGAGATCCGGCTGCGTCCCCTGCCCGACGGGTCGCTCGAGGTCGCCGACTCGGGCGTCGGCCTGACGCTCGCCGAGGCGGCCGAGCTGCTCGCCACCATCGGGCGCAGCTCCAAGCGCGACGTCGAGCTCGGTACGGGCCGCGAGGAGTTCCTGGGTCAGTTCGGCATCGGTCTCCTGTCCGCGTTCATGGTCGCGGACGAGATCGAGCTCACGTCCCGCTCGGCGCGCCTCCTGCCCGACGGCGCAGCTCCCGCCCCGGTGCGCTGGCGCGGATTCGCGGACGGCAGCTACGAGCTGACCGAGGTCGCGGACGAGGACCCCACGGTCCCGGCCGAGCCCGGCAGCGTCGTCCGTCTGCGGCCGCGCCGCGACATGGAGCACTGGCTCGCGCCGGAGACCGTCACGGCGCTCGCGCAGGACTTCGGGTCGCTGCTTCCTGTCGACCTCCAGGTCGAGGTCCGTCTCGACCTGACCGACGACGACCCCACCGCCGTGGGAACGGACGACGCCTCTCCGACGGTCTGGCGCCGGCTGAGCGGTGCGGACCTCCCGTGGAAGGAGCGGCACGCGACGCCCGCCGAGCGCGACACCGCTCTGACGCGCTACGCCGAGCAGACGCTCGGCTTCACGCCGCTGGCCCGCATCGACCTCGACCTCCCGCTCGCCGGCCTGACGGGCGTCGCGTACGTGCTGCCCGCGGCGGTCTCCCCCACGACCCCGTCGAGCCACCGCGTGTACCTCAAGCGCATGCTCCTGGGGACCCGGGTGGACGACCTCCTGCCGCCGTGGGCGTTCTTCGTCCGCTGCGTCCTGGACGCCTCCGCGCTGCGCCCCACCGCGTCGCGCGAGGGACTGTACGAGGACGAGGTGCTGCTCGCCACGCGCGAGGCGCTCGGCGCGCAGGTCCGGGAGTGGGCGCTCGCCACGCTGGCCGAGCGCTCGCCCACGAGCCGCGCGTTCCTGCGCGTGCACCACCTCGCCGTGCGGGCGCTCGCCCTCCAGGACGACGACATGCTCGACCTCGCGGCCAGGGTCCTGCCGTTCGAGACCACCGAGGGGACCGGCACGCTCACGGACCTGGCCGCGACCCTGCCGGAAGGGGCCAGGATGCTGTGGACCCCGAGCGTCGAGGAGTTCCGGCGCGTCGCGCCCGTCGCGGCGGCCCAGGGGCTCGGGCTCGTCAACGGCGGCTACGTCTACGACGCGGACCTGCTCGAACGCATCTCCCGCCGCTTCCCGCAGTGGCGCCTGGCACCCGTGACGTCGGAAGACGTGTCCCAGGCGCTCCTGGAGGTCGACCCGCTGCGCGAGCTCGAGGTCGCAGACGCCGTCCAGGCCGTCGACGACGCGCTCGCACCCCAGGACTGCGAGGCGGTCGTGCGCGCCTTCGAGCCCGCCGCGCTGCCCGCGATGCTCCTGCACGACCGCGACGGCGACCACCAGCGCGAGGCCCGGGCCACGGCCGACGCGGCGGACGACGTCTGGGGCCAGGTGCTCGCCGAGCTCTCCGGACCTGCTCGTTCACGCCGGCTCGTGCTCAACGACACGAACGAGACCGTCCGGTCGCTGCTCTCGACGACGGACCCGCAGGTCCTGGAGGCGGGCGCCCAATCCTTGTACGTCACCGCCCTGCTGCTGTCCGGCAGGCCCCTGCGAGCCTCGGAGGCAACCCTCATGAACGGCTCGCTCGGCGTCCTGCTCGACCGCGCGCTGCGCCCCGGCACGACACCCCTGGAGGAGAACCGATGACCCGCACGGTCCACGAGGCCAACGAAGCGCTGTTCCACGTCCGCGAGATGCCGTACGGCGTCGCCAGGAGCACGGCGGCCGAGACAGAGCTTTCACGGATCACGGCCGACGGCCCCGTCGAGGCCAGGGCGTACGCGCTGTTCGTGCTGGTCGAGTCCTACGTGTGGGGCAACGAGGTCACCAAGGCCTACCTGCCCTTCACGCAGCTCCTGCGGTGGTGGGACGAGCACCCCGAGCACTTCGACGAGCAGGACGCGCACTCGCTGTTCTGGTCGTTCAAGTGGATGGTCGGCAACCTCATGGACTTCCCTGCGGTCCCGGCCGCGCAGATCGAGCGGACGCTCGACGACATGGAGCGCCGGTACGCCGTCGCGGGCAACGGCATGAACGCCGTGACGATGTCCCGCTTCCAGTGGGCTCGTGCCCGGGGGACGCAGGACACGGCGACGGCGTACGAGGCCTGGGTCGCGACGCCCCGGGACGACTTCTCGCAGTGCGAGGCGTGCGAACCGGGCGACCGTGCGGCCTACCTGTTCGACGCCGGGCGCCTGGACGAGGGCATCCGTCTCCTGGAGCAGGTCCTCGCGGGCTCCCCCGAGTGCGCGACCGAGCCGGGCGACATGCTCTCCCGGCTCCAGCTCGCGTACCTCGAGACCGGGGACGCGGACAAGGCGGCGGCCACCCACCGCCGGGGGCTGCGGCACCTCGACAACGGGGTCTCGATGGAGGGGCCACAGGGCCGCCACATCGAGTTCCTCGCGCGGACGGGCAACGTCGAGCGTGCTGTGACCCGGATCGTGGAGCAGCAGGACCACCTCGTGACCGCGGACTCCCCTCGCGACCGGTGGGCGTTCCTCCTCAGCGTGGGGACGGCGACGTCGCTGCTCGCGGCGGAGCACGGTGAGCGTCCTGTCGCGCTGCGCGAGGTCCCGGCGTCCACGGTCGCCGAGCTCGACACCTGGGTACGCACCCAGGCGCTCGAGATCGCCGCTGCGTTCGACGCCCGCAACGGCACCGACGCGACGACGCGGCGCACCGAGGAGGTGTGGGCGAGCACGCCGACGCTCCTGCCCGTGAGCCTGAGCGTGCTCGGGGCGACGGAGAGCGACGTTCCCGTCCTGGCGGCGAGCCCGCACCCCACGGCTCCGGCCGGGAGCGCACGGAGCGTCGCGACGGGCGGGCCCGCCGATATCTCGGCCCTCGTCGCGGACAGCTCGTCCACGTTCGAGACCGACGGGGCGCAGACAGACGACGCCGCCGCGCTCGTCGCCCGCGCCGAGACCCTCAGCACCGACGATCCCGCAGGGGCCGCCGGCGTGTACCAGCGGGCCGCCGCGCAGTTCGAGGCCGACGGCGCGCTCGACCAGGCGGGCTTCGCCCTGGCCGAGGCCGCGCAGCTCGCGGCGGCCGAGCAGGACGTCGAGGGGGCACTCGAGGCCTTCCCCCGCGCCGTGGCGCTCCTGCGGGCCGGCGGCGTGGCCCCTGCGTACCGGAGCCCGGTCGTGCGGGCCTACGCCCGGCTGACCGCGCAGGCGGGTACCGCGGGCGCGGGTCTCGCTGCCGTCGACAAGGCGCTGGCGGAGGCCGGGTCCGGCCCGGCCGAGGGAGCCGTCTCCACGACGCACGTCTCCGCGACCGAGGAGGAGCGCGCGGCCAGCGAGCACCGCGAGCTCCTCGACACGCGCGCCCGGCTCCTGGCCGCACTCGGTGAGCACGAGCGTGCGTCGTCGGCCGCCGAGGCCGTCGCCGAGGAGTACGCCCGTGCGGGCGACCTGGGCGGCGCCGCGCACGCGTTCTGGCTGGCCGGGACCACGCGCGCCGAGGCGGGCGACCTCGAGAGCGCCGCCCTGGCGCTCGAGTCGGCGCTCGACGGGTTCCGGCTCGCTCACGACCAGGCCTCCCGCGCGCTCGTGGGCAACGAGCTCGTCGGGGTCCTGCGCCGCCTGGGGCGCGACGACGAGGCCGGTCAGGTGGCGGAGGCGGTCAGCCGCCGCTGACCTCGGGTGCTCGGTGTGCCGACCTGTCCGGGCTTGCCGGGCCGGTCGGCGCACCGGTGCCTCCCCTGGGTCGCCACTGCCCGCGGTGCTCCGGTGAGGGTCCTCCGGACGGTGCGGCGGCGACGCGACGGGTAGCGGCGGCCGCGGGTACCCGAACGCGCCCCGGCCGTGCCTCCCGCACCGCCGACCGGATAGCGGCGACCTCGGCCGGGTCGGCCGTCGCGGGCGAGCCGGCGTCGAACGGCGGTCGAGAGTCGTCCTCGAGCAGGTCGAACGTCCCGTCCCCACCCGGCACCAACAGCACGTCGGCCGGGGGCCCGTCGGCGAGCGTGGTGGTCGGGACGATCGACCACCCGCAGTCCGTGGCGACCGGCTAGGCGTCCCGCCACGACAGGTCCACCTGCGCGCCGGGAAGGCGCGCGAAGACCTGGGCGGGGCCCGTCAGGTCGAGCTGGGTGCAGCCGGGGAAGGGCGGGCGACGACGCGCAGCGGTGAGGTCACCGGCGCACGGTAGCAACCCGCTCGTCCGCGGGGACCCGGAATCTCACGACGTCGTAGCGCCGCTCCTCGTACTCCCCGGTCGCGTGCCGGGCGTCGGCGTCCCAGCTCTCGCCGAGCGCGTGGAGCACCGCGTCCTCGGCCGTGCTGCCCGCCGCACCGTCGCCGTCCGACGTGCTGCCTTCCGCACCCACGCTCGGGGCGTGAGCGCCGCCGTCGGGCAGCGGGGGCCGCGCACCGGTGACGACGACCAGTCCCGTTCCTGGCTCCGTCAGGACGTCCCGCGCGAGCCCGGCCGCGGCCGCGGGGACGGTCGCGCTCCCGAGCTCGACGACCTCGACCGAGCCCTCCCAGCCCGCCGCGTCGAGGGCGAGGAGAGCGACCGACGCGGGGACGCCCGCGGCGGGCAACCCGGCCGCGGACGCCCGTGGGACCCAGCCCCACCAGCGCGGGGCGACCCCGGCCGCCTCCAGCCCCGGACGCATCTCGCCCCGCCGTTCGACCTCCCGGCGAGCCTCGCAGTCCAGGACGACGACGTGCCGCGCATCCCGCACCAGCTCCCGGAGCGCCTCGAGGACCTGGGCGCGGGAATCGGCGAGAACCTCTGCGGCGCCCGCGACGCCCGGGACGAGCAACGGGGTACCGGGCAGGGCGACGGCGCGAACGATCACGCGCGCCACGCTACCCCGCGAGCAGGACGATCCCCAGCGGGCGCGGGTAGGGTGGGCACATGAGGTTCTTCGGCGGCAGACGGGGACACCAGGCAGGACGAGACGACTCGGGCGACCAGGGCAGGAAGGACGCTCCCGACGAGCACGCCTGGGACGAGGCCGGCGGGACCTCCGGCACCCCGCTCGACGACGCCGCGCTGCACGCCTCGGTCGAGAGCCTCCTGCTCCGCGAGCTCGGGGGGACCATGATCTCCGACATCGAGCACGACAAGCTCCCCACCCCTCTGCACCGCGCGCGTGTGCTCGAGTGGATCGCCGACGCCGGGTACAGCTACTTCATCGACGCCGAGGGCGACGTGGGCGGGCTGTGGCACGGGCGGCTGTTCTACTTCCTGCTGTTCGGCTCCCACCACGAGATCCTGCAGGTCCGCGGTCAGTGGAACCGGGACATCACGATCGAGCGCCTCGAGGAGATCCTCGAGTTCTGCAACGAGTGGAACGCGGACCGCATCTGGCCCAAGGCCTACACGCGCGTGCGGGACAACGGCATGGTCCACGTGTTCACCGAGGTCACGGTCGACCTCGAGCACGGCGTGAACGACGACCAGCTCGACCAGCTCCTGCAGTGCGGCCTGTCCACGGGCTCGATGTTCTTCGACGCCCTCGACGAGTTCTACCCGGACCCCGCGAGGTCGGCACCATGAGCCCGGCCCCCCGGACGAGCTGGCTTGCGCGCCTGTTCGGCAACCACCGGCCCAAGCCCGTCGAGGACGTGCCCGTCGACGTCGAGGTGCCCTCGCCGCTCTCGACCCGTCGTATCGGCGACTACCTCTCGCGGCGCGGCTACCACTTCCGCATCGACGACGACGGGGACGTCACGGGCACGTGGGACGGGAACCGGTTCTGGTTCCTGCTCCTGGGCGACCACGAGGAGATCCTCCAGGTCCGCGGCCGCTGGTCGACGACCGTGCCCGTGGCGGCCCGCCTCGCGCTCCTGCAGACCGTCAACGACTGGAACCGCGAGCGCATCTGGCCCAAGGTCTACGTCCGCGAGGAGAGCCAGGGCCTCGCGGTGTACGCCGAGGTGTCGGTCGACCTCGAGCAGGGCGCGACCGACGAGCAGCTCGGCCAGATCGTGTCGTGCGGGCTGGGCACCGCTGTGCAGCTCTTCAGCACGATCGGCGGCCAGCTCCCGCCCACCTGAGCCCGAGCTGCCGCGCTGCCGGGCCCGTGCGACTCAGGGGCGGCGCAGGCTCGGGAGACCGAGGCTCACCGGGCCGCCCGCCGCGGGCGCTCCGTGCGAGTGACCGTGGTCGTCACCACCACCCAGGCGCGTCTTCTCGCGCGCGACCCAGGCGTCGCCAGAACGCGTGCGGCGCACCGCGTAGGTTCCGCCGTCGAGCACCGAGTCCGCGACGAGGTGGTACGGCGCGGAGCGCGTGACCTCGACCGTGACCATGTCACCGGGGCGGGGCAGCCGCGGGTCCAGGGCGTCGGCGAGGCGCGGGTCGTCGGCCGTGACGTCGGCGTCGGAACGTCCGGCCATCTGCGCGACGACCTCGTCCGGCACCGCGAGGTGGACCAGACGGTTGTCGGCGGCGCGGCCGGTCAGGCGGTGCGTCGCCCCGTCCTTGCGCCCGGACCCCTCGGTCACGAGGACCTCGACCGTGCGACCGACCTGGCGGGCCGACTCCTCGGCGCTGACCCGGTCCTGGAGCGCCTGAAGACGCTCGTAGCGCTCCTGCACGACCTCCTTGGGCAGCTGGTCCGGGAGCGTGGCCGCGGGGGTCCCCGGGCGCTGCGAGTACTGGAACGTGAAGGCTGAGGAGAAGCGCGAGGCCTCGACGACCCGCAGCGTCTCGGCGAAGTCCTCCTCGGTCTCGCCGGGGAAGCCCACGATGAGGTCCGTGGTGATCGACGCGTCGGGCATGGCCGCCCGCACCCGGTCGAGGATCCCCAGGAACTTCTCCGACCGGTAGGAGCGGCGCATGGCCCGCAGGATGCGGTCCGACCCCGCCTGGAGCGGCATGTGGAGCTGGGGCATGACGTTGGGCGTCTCGGCCATGGCGGCGATCACGTCGTCCGTGAAGGCGGCCGGGTGCGGGGAGGTGAAGCGCACGCGCTCGAGCCCCTCGATCTCCCCGCACGCGCGCAGGAGCTTGGCGAACGCGCCGCGGTCGCCGAACTCGACGCCGTAGCTGTTGACGTTCTGCCCGAGCAGGGTCACCTCGATCGCACCCTGGTCGACGAGCGCCTGGACCTCGGCCAGGACCTGGCCCGGTCGTCGGTCGCGCTCCTTGCCGCGCAGGTGCGGCACGATGCAGAACGTGCACGTGTTGTTGCAGCCGACGCTGATCGAGACCCAGCCTGCGTACACGGACTCGCGCTTGGTCGGCAGGGTAGAGGGGAAGACCTGGAGCGACTCGGCGATCTCGACCTGCGCGGCCTCGTTGTGCCGGGCGCGCTCCAGGAGCACGGGCAGCGCGTCGAGGTTGTGCGTGCCGAACACGACGTCGACCCACGGGGCCTTCTCGACGATGCCCGACCGGTCCTTCTGCGCGAGGCAGCCACCGACCGCGATCTGCATGCCCGGGCGCCTGGCCTTGATCGACGCGAGCTGCCCCAGGTTGCCGTACAGGCGTGTGGCCGCGTTCTCCCGGACCGCGCACGTGTTGATGACGACGACGTCGGCGCGGTGCGCGGCCTCGTCGGCCGCCTCGGCCCGCGTGTACCCCGCCTGCTCGAGCATGCCCGCCATGTGCTCGGAGTCGTGGACGTTCATCTGGCACCCGAGCGTGCGGACCATGTAGGTCCGCTGCGCCGCTGCCGGCGCCTGGCCGGCGTGACCGGCGGTCGCAGCCTCGGGGACCCCTGGCGGGTCGACCCGGGGCGCGTCGGCGGGACCCGCGAGGGGGCTGTCTTCGGGGCGGAGGGCGGTGGAGAACATCACCGTCAAGGGTACGGCGCGCCGACCGCCGGACCGAAACGCTCTTTCGCCGCCAGCCGGGCATCTGTTGCCCGTCCGTTGCCGAACTGTTGCCGGAAACAGTGGCGTGCGCAACAAAACCCCCCTAGGTTCATGAAATGGACGCGCAACCGACCACCCCGAGCGACGCTCCCGACGCGTCGCCCACCACACCCTCGCCACCACCCGACGCGCCCTCGCGTGACGACGAGCTCGGACCTCCGCTCGTCGAGCTCCACGGGGTCAACAAGCACTTCGGAGACCTCCACGTCCTGCGGGACATCGACCTCACGGTCCGGCGCGGCGAGGTGCTCGTCGTGATCGGCCCCTCGGGCTCGGGGAAGTCCACGCTGTGCCGTGCCATCAACCGGCTCGAGACCATCGACACCGGCACGATCGCGATCGACGGCCAGCCCCTGCCGGAGGAGGGCAAGGAGCTCGCCAAGCTCCGTGCCGACGTCGGCATGGTGTTCCAGTCGTTCAACCTCTTCGCCCACAAGACGATCCTCGACAACGTGACGCTCGGGCCGGTCAAGGTCCGACGGACCAGGTCCGCGGAGGCCAAGAAGGAGGCGCTGGCCCTGCTCGACCGCGTCGGGATCGGGAACCAGGCCGACAAGATGCCGGCCCAGCTCTCGGGCGGGCAGCAGCAGCGCGTGGCCATCGCCCGGGCCCTGGCCATGCACCCCAAGGTCATGCTCTTCGACGAGCCGACCTCGGCGCTGGACCCCGAGATGATCAACGAGGTCCTGGACGTCATGGTCGCCCTCGCCAAGGAGGGAATGACGATGATCGTCGTGACCCACGAGATGGGCTTCGCCCGCAAGGCGGCCCACCGCGTGGTCTTCATGGCCGACGGCCAGATCGTCGAGGAGGCCCCGCCCGAGGAGTTCTTCACGAACCCGAAGAGCCACCGCGCCCAGGACTTCCTGTCCAAGATCCTGACCCACTGACCCTCTCCGCGGACGCACAGGCGCGTCCCCGACCACTCCTACGACCCGGTCTCGCGACCAGCAGTCCCCACAGCACAAGGCACGCCCCACGGTCCCCGGGCTCACCGACGAGCCCGGCCCACCTGTAGCAACCGAACAGCTCGACCGGCAACGACCGCCGGGCGCAGCGGGTGACCACCAGGACTCCCGTGACGGCTCGGCACCGACGAAGGGGAAGACACCATGCGCACACGCACCCGTACCGGAGGACTCGTCGCGCTCGCCGCGACCGCCGCGCTCGCCCTGAGCGCGTGCGGAGGCAGCGACGACGGCGGCGGCTCGACCGACGGCTCGTCCGCGAGCGCCGGCGGAGAGAAGATCACGATCGGCATCAAGTTCGACCAGCCCGGCCTCGGCTTCAAGGACGGCGACACCTACACCGGGTTCGACACCGACGTCGCCCGCTACGTCGCCGAGAAGCTCGGCTACTCCGAGGACCAGATCGAGTGGAAGGAAGCACCGTCGGCCCAGCGCGAGACGCTCCTGAGCACCGACCAGGTCGACATGATCTTCGCGACCTACTCGATCACCGACAAGCGCAAGGAGACCGTCGCGTTCGCCGGTCCGTACTTCGTCGCCGGGCAGGACCTGCTCGTCGCGGAGGACAACACCGACATCAAGGGGCCCGAGGACCTCGAGGGCAAGAACCTCTGCTCGGTCACGGGCTCCACGTCGGCCCAGCGCATCAAGGACGAGTACGCCGCCGGAGTGAACCTCCTGGAGCAGCCGGGCTACGCCGAGTGCGTGACCGCCCTGCTCTCGGGCCAGGTCGACGCGGTCACCACGGACGACATCATCCTGGCCGGTCTCGCGGCGCAGCCCGCGAACAAGGGCAAGGTCAAGGTCGTCGGGGCGCCGTTCTCGACCGAGCGCTACGGCGTCGGGATCCCGCAGAGCAGCGACAAGTGCGAGGACATCAACGCCGCGATCACCGAGATGATCGACGACGGCTCGTGGGAGGAAGCGATCACGAGCGCGACCGAGGGCACCGGGTACACCCCGAACGCCTCGGAGAACCCGCCGACGCCGGACGCCTGCGCCTGACAGGTCCGCTGCCGGGCCGGGTCCGCGTGATCGGCGCGGGCCCCGCCCGGCCCCCGTCCCTGTCCGGGCTCGTGCGGGGTGCGCGCCGCCCCGCGCGACGGGTGTCCCCTGGGGGGGGTCGTCCTCGCTCAGTTCCGGCGGCACTTA
>NZ_JBHUAD010000143.1:0-10123 GCF_042789955.1 Oerskovia sp. NPDC056781 | reverse complement strand
CCGTCGGGCCGGGCTCGTGGTGGGCCGGCTCGGAGGTGCGCTCGGACCTGGGCCCTCAGTCCGCGTGCGCGACGTGCGTCGCGCGCATGGCGAGCGCCGCGACGAGCCCGATCACCAGGACGCCCGCCGTGACGAGCAGCGTCTGACCGACCGCGAGCGAGAACCCCTGGTGCAGGGCCGTGGTCGCGGCCTCGCGGATCTGAGCGGCGGCCTCGGGCGGGATGCCTGCGGGGAGCTCCATGTGCTGCGCTCCCCCGGTCAACGCGCCGCCCGCCGCGGCGAAGCCCTCGACGAACTGCTCGCGGAGCTCCGCGGGCAGACCCGCCGACGCGTCGCGCGGGGCGGCCGGCAGGGTCGCCGAGAGTCGGCTCGTGAGCGTCGCGACGATCGCGGCCGAGCCGATCACGCCGCCCACCTGGCGGAACGTGTTGAACGCGCCCGCGCCTGCGCCGGCCGTGCGGTGGTCGAGCCCCGACGTCGCGAGGTTGGCGAGCGGCGAGAAGAGCGCGCCCGTCCCGATCCCGAACAGCGTCATGGGCGCGACGATCGCCCAGGCGCTCGCGTCGGGAGCGGCCGCGACGCTCAGCCACACGACCGAGGCCGTGAGCAGCGCGAAGCCGGTCGCGACGACCCACTTGCCCGGGATCCGGTCGGAGAGCCGGCCCGCGAACGGCGCCACGACCCCCGACACGAGCGAACCGGGCAGGTTGATGAGCGCGGCCTCCAGGGGCGAGAGGCCCAGGATCGACTGGAGGAAGATCGTCAGCGGGAAGAAGATGCCGATCATGCCGAACGACACGGCCGCGCCGGACACGTTCGCGAGCGAGAAGTTGCGCGAGCGGAACAGCGTGAGCGGCAGGAGCGCCCGGTCGCCGAGGTGGCGCTGCCACAGGACGAAGGCCGCCAGGACCAGCACTCCCAGGCCGATGATCGTCCAGATGTTCAGCGGCCCCACGACCGTGCCCCAGTGGTAGGTCTCGCCCTCCTGGAGTCCGAACACGAACAGGAAAAGGCCCACGATCGACAGCGCGACCCCGACCATGTCGAAGCTGCGCTTGTTGGTCGGCAGCGACGGCAGGCTCCGCAGTGCCAGGACGAGGGCCACGACGCCCACGGGGATGTTGACGAAGAAGATCCACTCCCACCCCCACGTCTCGACGAACACGCCGCCGAGCAGCGGGCCCGCGATGGTCGCGACGCCCGCCACGGCTCCCCACAGCCCCATCGCGGCGCCGCGCTGACGCGGCGGGAAGACGCGCGTGATCATCGACATGGTCTGCGGGGTCATGAGCGCGGCGCCCACACCCTGGACGGCGCGCGCCACGATGAGCATCTCGACCGAGCCGGACAGCCCGCACCACAGCGAGGCGAGCGTGAAGACCACCAGGCCGAGCACGAACACGGGCTTGGGGCCGAAGCGGTCGCCCAGGCGACCGGCGAGCAGGAGCAGCACCGCGTACGTGAGCAGGTAGGCGCTGTTGACCCAGCCGACCGCGGTCAGGGTCGTGTCGAACGTGTCGACCAGCGTGGGGACCGCGATGTTCACGATCGTCGTGTCGACCATGATCATGAAGAAGCCCAGGCACAGGGCCGGGAGGATGCTCCACGGGCTGCGCCCGCCGAGGTCGACGAGCGGGGGGCCGGCCGGCGCGCCGGCGGGCGGACCAGCCGTTGCGGACTGCGCGGCAGGGTCCGCCGGTTCCGCAGCCGCCGTGGTACCGGGCGCGGGCAGGCTCCCTGAAGGAGGGGTCGTGGTCATGGGGTCCTCTGGGTCGAAGAAGGGCAGGGGTGTTCAGCAGGCTGCGCGAGCAGCCGCTGCCGGGCGCGATCCCGGCGGAAGGTCAGGGCACGTGGTCCGTGGCCTGCGCCCGAGAACGGGCGGCGACGAAGTCGCGGAAGGACTGGGGGACGGACTCGTCCCAGTCCAGGGCGCCGGAGTCGAGGTCGGCGAGCAGGCCGTCGAGCCACGCGAGCTCGGACTCGATCCGGTGGAGGTCGTACTCCACGTCGAGCAGGAGGCGACGGGGCAGGCCGTGGCTCCGCACGACGTCGTACCTGCGGGAGTAGGCAGCGAGCTCCTCGGCCATCGCGGCACGCCGTGACCGCAGCGCGGCGACCGCGCCCGACCGGTCGATCGCGTGGGCCTGCGACAGCGCGAGCGGGAAGCAGGGGTGCTCCTGCCGGGGTTCGCCGAGCAGCAGGGCGGTGCGAGCCGCGAAGGCCTCGCGTCCGGTCTCGGTCAGCCGGTAGGTGGTCCGTTGGGGGCGGTTCCCGTCTCGGTCGGTGCCGACGGCCTCGACGAGGCCGTCCGACGCGAGGCGGTCCATGGAGTGGTAGACCGAACCCGGCGTGACGCTCGCGAGCCGGTCGTCCCCGCGCTGCTTGAGGGTCTGGTGGACCTGGTACGGGTGCATGGGTCGCTCGTGGAGCAGCCCGAGGAGGAGCAGCGCTGCGGCAGAGAGCTCCTTGCGTGCCATGTGTCGCCTCCTCGTGGTCGTTCCCGGTGGAATACTCCGGCTGGAATATACGCCTCGGGCAACGATCAGGTCGAGGGGTGCCGGCCGGTCGTGAGCGGCGTCACGTGCCCCGCCCGGAGCCCGAGCGACGACCCGGCCTGGCCGCACCGCGGGGCAGACGGAGGGCGGTCCCCGGCGCTAGGGTCGGGGGGAAGCAGGTCCGGGTCCCGGACGGCAGAGCGTCGCCGCAGGTCAGCGGGCCCGTCGGGCCGTGCGACCGATGGGCCCGCGAGCACCGGGGGCCCGGGCGCCGACGGCACCGGGCAGCATCGAGAACGAGCTCGACACGAGGAGACGCATGGACACGACCGCGGGAACGTCACCGGCAGCCCCTTCGGCAGGCGGACCAGCACGTGAGACGCCTCTCGGCCGCGAGAACGACAGCGGGTCTCTCTCGCCCCTGGTCGCGCTGCCCGCTGGCTCGTTCCGCCGCGGCTCGACCGAGTTCTACCCCGACGAGGGGCCCGTCCACGAGGCCACCGTGGCGCCCTTCGAGATCGAGCAGCACCCCGTGACCAACGCGCAGTTCGCAGCGTTCGTCGCAGCGACGGGCTACCTGACGGTGGCCGAGCGCCCGCTCGACCCGGCCGACTACCCCGGCGTCGCGACCGAGGACCTCGTGCCGGGCGCACTCGTGTTCACCCCGACCGCGGGTCCCGTCGACCTCTCGGACTGGCGGCAGTGGTGGCGCTGGCAGCCGGGCGCCCGGTGGAGCGCCCCCCACGGTCCAGGGAGCTCGATCGAGGGTCGCGAGGACCACCCGGTCGTGCAGGTCTCGTTCGAGGACGCGCAGGCGTACGCCGCGTGGGCGGGCCGGTCGCTGCCGACCGAGGTCGAGTGGGAGTACGCGGCCCGGGGAGGGCTCGACGGCGCACGCTTCGCCTGGGGCGACGAGTACCGGCCCGACGGCGAGCTCCTCGCCAACCACTGGCAGGGTTCGTTCCCCTACCGCAACACGGGAGCGGCAGGGTGGGTCGGGACGAGCCCGGTCGGGACGTTCCCCCCGAACGGCTTCGGGCTCGTCGACATGATCGGCAACGTGTGGGAGTGGACCACGTCGTTCTACACCCCGAACCATGCGGCCGACGCCCGGTCCGTGGCGGAGGTCGAGGCGGCCCGGTCCGCGCTCACGGTCGAGATGCCCGCGTGCTGCTCGCCGAGCGCCGGAAAGGCCCGCAGCGCGCAGCACGGCGCTGCCGTCGGGTCCGACGTGTCCGACGTCGACCCACGCGCCGCCGCGAGCGCCGAGCCCGGCTCGACGATCCCCCGCAAGGCACTCAAGGGCGGCTCGCACCTGTGCGCCCCGGAGTACTGCCTGCGCTACCGTCCCGCGGCCCGCTCGCCGCAGGCGGTCGACACGGCGACGAGCCACATCGGCTTCCGCTGCGTGGTGCGTCCCCCGGTGCCTGTCGCGTCGACCTCTCCGACGATGCCCGCCTCCGCGCACGACCTGCCGGGCTGAGGCGTGGCGTCGGGGTTCGCGGTGCTGCTGCGGGGCGTCAACGTGGGTGGCGGTCGCAAGGTCCCGTCGGCGGACCTGCGCGCGATCGCGCAGGACGCCGGCTTCGCGGGGGCACGCACGCTCCTCGCGAGCGGGAACCTGGTGGTGGCCCCGGGCACGTCGGGAGCGACGGGGCCCGACGACGTCACGCACCTCGTGCGGACCGGCCTCGCCGACCGCCTGGGTCTCGACGTCGACGTGCTCACGCTGACCGGTGCGGACCTGGCGGCCGCGATCTCGGCGAACCCGTTCGACGACGCCGCACGCGAGGACCCGTCCCACCTCCTGCTGACGTTCCACCCGCACCCACCCGCTCCTGACCGGATCGAGGCCTTCGACCCCGCTCGCTACGGCATCACGCACATGGCGTGGTCAGGGCCCGTGAGCTACACGTGGTTCCAGGGCGGGGTCGGCGCGTCGAAGCTGACGCCGGCCGTCCTGCTCAGGGCGCTCGGTGTGTGGGGCACGGCGAGGAACTGGAACACCGTGACCAGGCTGGCCGCGCTCGTGGACGACGTGGGCTGACGCGGCAATCAGGCGCGGCGTTCGACGCCGATCGCCCCGGCGCCGGCGGTCGCCAGGCGCCAGTGCTGGACCGTGCCCTCGTCGCGCACGACGACCCCGAGGGCCGCGAGGTCGTCCCGCACGTCGCGGACGTGCGCCTCCTTGCCCGCCTCGAGGAGGCCAGCCCGTGCACGGAGCAGCGCGTCGGCGCCGGCGGGGAGCGTGTCGTCGCCGACGTCCCAGCGGCGGTACGCAGCACGGAAGGGGTCCCCGCCCTCGCGCCACGGCCAGCCGTGACCCGTGAACGCCGCCGCGACCTCCCGGGTCGGCAGGTCCGCGGGCCACCGGTGGATCTCCCGCCCGTCGCGCAGGAGCACGATCTCGGTGCCCTCGACGAACACGTCGGTCACCTCGGCGCGCCCGACCGTCTCGAGCGTGTCCTTGTCCTTGAACCCCGCTCCCGTGCCCGTGACCGCGATCCGGCCCATGTTCTCCACGAGGTGCTGCGCGAAGCACGCCCCGACGACGGCACCGAGGGCCCCGAGCCCCACGAGGGCCCACGTGCCCCACACGTCGGCCAGGGCGTCGACGGAACGAGCCAGCCCCTGCCACGGCACCCACGGCAGGCTCGCCATCCAGGCGGCGAGCCAGCGCAGTCCGACGCCGGCCGCCGCGCCGAGGATCGGCAGGACGACCCGGAGGAAGCGGGTCTCACCCGAGACGGCCCCGACCACCGTCTCCGTGGGGTCGTGGGAGACGGCGTCCGTGGTCAAGGATTCGTGGATCTTCTCGTGCACCCGGTCAGCCTCCCGTGGTTCGCATGCCCGAGACATCCCCCTTTCGGCGGACTTCCGGCCCGGCGAGGTCCTCCTTCCGGAGTGCTGACGCGCGCCACGGCTCCACCGGCCGAGCCGACCGCCCGGTAGGATGGGAGGCTGGTGTGCCGGGAAGTCTGGTCGGCGTGACGTCGACGACCCCTCAACCACAGGAGACCTGTGAGCGCGCACGAGCAGCACACCCCCGCCCCGGACGAGCCCCCCCGCACGGGCGAGCCTGCCCCCTCCACGGGAGTGACGCCGTCGGGCGCTCTGCCCCTCGCGACGGCCGAGCGGCCGAGCGCCGGGCACCGCTGGAAGCGCTGGGTCACCCGGGAGACCACGGGCGGCGCGCTCCTCATCGGGGCCGCGATCCTCGCCCTGCTGTGGGCCAACTCACCCTGGCGCGCGGCGTACTTCGACCTCGCCGCCTTCACGGTCGGCCCCGAGTCGCTGCACCTGGACCTGTCGCTGTCGACGTGGGCCGCCGACGGCCTGCTCGCGATCTTCTTCTTCGTCGTGGGCGTCGAGCTCAAGCAGGAGTTCGTCGCCGGGTCGCTGCGCAACCCTCGTGAGGCGGGAGTGCCCATGCTCGCGGCCGTGGGCGGCATGATCGTGCCCGCGATCCTCTACGTCACGGTCGCCCTGTGGGGCGGCGGCGCGGACGCCGTGCACGGCTGGGCCATCCCGACCGCGACCGACATCGCGTTCGCGCTCGCGGTCCTCGCGGTGTTCGGCCGCGGCCTCCCGACGGCGATCCGCACCTTCCTGCTCACTCTCGCCGTGGTCGACGACCTGCTCGCGATCATCGTCATCGCCGTCTTCTACACCGAGACCCTGCACTGGGCGCCGCTGGGCCTCGCCCTCGTGGGTGTCGCGCTGTTCGCGTTCCTCGTGCGCCGCCGCCGCACGCACTGGTGGCTCCTGCTGCCGCTCGCCCTCGTCGTGTGGGCGCTGGTCCACGCCTCCGGCATCCACGCGACCGTCGCGGGCGTCCTGCTCGGCTTCATGGTCCCCGCGCTCGCGATCCACGGCGAGAAGACCTCCCGGACCCACCGGTACGAGCACCGCATCAAGCCGATCTCCGCAGGGATCGCTCTGCCGATCTTCGCATTCTTCGCCGCGGGCGTCTCGCTGGTCGACGGCGGCGGGATCGGCGAGATGATCGGCCAGCCGGTCGCCATCGGCATCATCGTCGGCCTCGTGGTCGGCAAGGGGATCGGCGTGCTCGGCGTCACGGCGCTCGTCACGAAGCTCACGCCGCTGCGCCTCGCCCCCGGCATCGGTGTCCGCGACCTGCTGCCCGTGGGCCTGCTCGCCGGCATCGGCTTCACGGTCTCTCTGCTCATCGCCGAGCTGTCCTTCCCCGACTCCGGGCACACCGAGTCGGCCAAGGCCGCGGTGCTCCTCGCCTCGGTCGCCTCGGCGCTGCTCGCCGCCGCTGCACTGCGCTGGGACGCCCGGCGCAAGCGCTCCGACGACATGAACGAGGACGGGCTGCCTGACGACGTCTCGACGTACATCGGTGACGCCGCGGACGACGAGCGCTGACGCGGCAGGTCCGTGGCGGCGACCTGCCGACGGAGACCTGCTGACGCCCGAGGCAGCTGCATTGAGAGAGCATGCGCGACTCTCTGACCTCGACCGCCGACCGCACGTGCGTTGCCGGGTGCGACGAGAACCGGTGCCGGTGCGGGGCGTCACCCGGCAACGAGCGGGCCCGCCGACGTCGGGCGCTCGGGGCACGACTCCTCGGGGTGGCGCTGGTGATGGCGCTCGCGAGCGGGACCGCCGCGATCCCGCGCGACCCGGCGGCGACCGCGACCGGCGCCTCGGCCGCCGCGACCGGCGACACCGAGCGCGCGAACGCCCAGGAGAAGGCGAGCAGGTTCGTCGAACGCGCGACCCGCACGGTCGAACGGGCCGCCGGAAAGGTCGACGAAGGCCTTCGTAGCGCCCTCCGCCTCGCGGTGGACGAGGTCGACGTGCAGGCCGCGAGCACGGCACGCACGCCCAGTCCCCTCCTCGCCCGAGGGCTCACGCGACTTCGCAACGCCGTCGAGCACGCAGAAGGCCTCGACGCCCAGGTGCGCCTGGCGATCTCGAGCTTCGAGTACGAACGGTCCCGGGTGGCCGCAGCGGAGAAGGCGGCGGCGGAGCAGGCCGCGGCCGAGCAGGCGGCCGCGGAGCAGGCCGCGGCCGAGCAGGCCGCCGCAGAACAGGCAGCCGCAGAACAGGCCGCGGCCGAGCAGGCCGCCGCAGAGCAGGCCGCGGCCGACAGGGCGGCAGCGGAGAAGGCGGCGAAGGACAAGGTGACCGCAGCCCCGCAGGGTGCCACCTCCTCGCCGGCGCCCGCAGCCCCCGCGCAGTCGATCCAGGAGATCGGCGAAGCGACCCTGCGCAGCCTTCCGGGCAACGGCGGCGTCTCGCTCTCGTGGGACGACCCGGGCCTGTCCGGCCACCTCGGCGGTGTGTGGAAGGGGAACACCTCGACGATCCTCGTCAACGCGTCACGGCTCGCCGGTCAGCCGTCGAAGACGAAGGACGTCATCCGGCACGAGATGGCGCACATCTACCAGGGACGTCTCATGGCGGCGCACGGCATGTCGTGGTCGCAGATCGACGGTCTCCTCGCGGGCGCCTTCGGCTCCAACGCGAGCGAGAAGGTCGCGGACTGCGTCGCGATCCGGTTCGGCGCTTCCTGGGTGAACTACACGAGCGACTGCTCGGGCGGGGACAAGCAGGCGTGGGTCGACGCGCTCATCGGTGGCTACCTGCCCTGAGCGCCACGACCCGCCCGGGGCGTCCTCGGTGGCGCGATCCTGCCAGCCCCGTACGATCGCACCCGTGACGCCAGACGCACCGCGCCAGTCGGAGACCGCCCCCCGCACCAGGATCGCGACGGCCGCGGAGGGCGGCGCCGGGTCCGGTGCGGCCGCCCCCGGGCCCGGAGCCGCCCCGGGGACGTCGGCCCGACGGGACGCGTCCACGAGCGGTGAGCGGCCCGCCCGACCAGCGCTGCGCCGCCGGGCGTGGGCGTGGCTCCAGCACTACGCGCGACGCTTCTCCACGACCGGGCTCGTCCTGGCCCTGCTCTTCTTCTGCTATTCCCTGACCCCCTCGCTCATCCCCCGCGCCTGGTACTACCAGGCGCTCATCACGGGCATGAGCATGGTCGGCGGCTACGGGATCGGGGCGTTCGTCGAGTGGTTCGCCCTCAAGGTCGGGCTGCGGATCCGCTGGAGCCCGCGCGTGAGCCGCATCGCGTGGTGGGTGCTCGGCGTCGCGACCCTCGTGCTCGTCCCCCTGTTCCTCGTCCTGGGCGCGCGCTGGCAGCACGAGCTGCGCGCCCTGTTCGCCATGCCCGAGCAGGCGCCCGCCAACGACGTCGCGACCGTGTTCGTGGCCCTTCTCATCGCGATCGGCGTCCTGCAGGTGGGCCGAGCGCTGCGTCGGGTCGCGCAGTGGGTGAGCCTGGTCGTCGACAACATCATGCCCAAGCCGATCGCCCGCTTCCTGAGCGGGGTCATCGTCGCGGTCGTGGTCGTGCTGCTCTTCAACGGCGTGATCTGGGCCGGCGTGCTGCACCTGCTCAACAACGTCTACGCGAGCGCCAACGAGCAGGTCGACCCGAAGCTGTCCCCGCCGACCTCGCCCGAGCGGTCCGGCTCCCCGCAGTCCGGCTCGTCGTGGGAGTCGCTCGGCGCCGAGGGGCGACGGTTCGTGACGCTCGGCCCGACCCAGGCCGAGCTCACCGAGTTCGCGGCAGGCGGCGACGTGGTCGACCCGGCGGACGTCCAGGTCCCGATCCGCGTCTACGCGGGCCTCGACCCTGCGGGCGACCTCGACGCGACCGCGCAGCGCGTGGTCGACGAGCTCGACCGGACGAACGCGTGGGACCGGTCGGTCCTGGTGGTGGCCACCACCACGGGCACCGGCTGGGTCGACCCCGGCATGAGCAACTCGCTCGAGCTCATGCACGGCGGCGACACCGCGATCGCCTCGATGCAGTACTCGTACCTGCCGAGCTGGATCAGCTTCGTGGGCGACCGCAGCACCCCGCCGAACGCGGGCAAGGCGCTCTACGAGGCCGTGTACGCGGCCTGGTCGCAGCAGCCCGAGGACTCCCGACCGAGGCTCATGGCGTTCGGGATCTCGCTCGGCTCGTTCGGCGCGCAGGGCGCGTTCAGCGGCCTGCAGGACATGACGACCCGCACCGACGGCGCCATGTTCGTGGGCACGCCCAACTTCACGCCCAACTGGACGTACTTCACGGCGAACCGCGACCCGGGCTCGCCCGAGTACTCGCCCGTCTACGAGGAAGGACGCCAGATCCGCTGGGGCACCGAGGTCTCGAGCGCCGCGAACGTCTGGTCCGTGCCCGGCACGTGGGAGACCCCGCGCGTCGTCTACGTCCAGCACGCGTCCGACGGTGTCACCTGGTGGTCCCCCACGACCCTGTGGTCCGAACCCGACTGGATGCGCGAGCCGCGTGGCCCCGACGTGCTCGACGCCGTGCAGTGGCGACCCTTCGTCACGTTCTGGCAGCTCACGGGCGACCTCTTCGTCGCGGCCGCCTCCGACATCCCTGCCGGTCACGGGCACGTGTACTACCTCGAGTACGCCGACGGCTGGTCGGCGCTCAACGCCCCCGACGCCTGGACGGACGCGGACACCGCACGGCTCAAGGAGCAGATGCTGACCAAGCAACCTGCGGCGTCGAGCTCGACCGGCTGAGGGGGTCGCCTCTCCGTGCCCGACGGCGGCGCGCGCGTTCTCGGAGGGGC
>NZ_JBHUAD010000142.1:0-10229 GCF_042789955.1 Oerskovia sp. NPDC056781 | reverse complement strand
CCTGCGAGCCGTCGGAGTCTCCAGCCGGGTCGTGGACGGCCACAGCCTCACGAGCCTGCGCGTCAGCTTCGACTGACGCGCACGGGCACCTGGGCGCCCGTGCGCGTGGCTACGCGCGCGGGCCTCAGGCCGTGACGACGAGCCCGTCGAGCAACGCGGTGTCCGCGCCGGCGGCCACCAGGCGTGCGCGCATGCCCGCCGCTGCGAGCGCGTACGGGCGGTCGCTCCCCAGGAGCAGCGATCGCGAGTTGGCGGCCTCGTCGAGCGCGACCAGCTCGAACGCCAGCTGCTCGGCCTCGTCCTGGTCGATCGTGAGCTCGCCCGCCGCGACCGCGGCCCTCGTCTGGGCCTCGACGTAGCCGTACCAGGTGGCGAGAGCCGTCCGCACGGCGTCGTTGACGGGGCCGGGCTTGGAGTCGACGTCGGCCGACGTCGCGGCGAAGAAGCAGCCGCCCGGGAAGACGCGGTCCTTGGAGTAGTCCAGGGCGTTGCGCAGCAGGGCGACCAGGCGGCGCACCCCCCTCGGCTCGGCCCGGGCGGGTTCGACGATCGTCGCGACGAAGACATCTCGGGCCGCGGCGACCGTCGCGAGCTGCAGGCCTTCCTTGCCGTGGAAGAGCGTGGCGATGCTGCTCTTGCTGCGCCCCGACTCCTCGGCCAGACGGCCGATGGTCAGACCGTCGAGGCCCTCGATCGAGGCGAGGTCCGTCGCGCTCCTGAGCACGACCGAGCGTGACGCGTCGCCCCGGGCGCGCCTGCCGTCGAGAACAGCGGGATCAGCCATCTCCCTAGTATACGAACGATCGATCGCGTAATCTACACAACGAACGTTCGTGCGTATTGATCTGGAGGAGCCATGCCCCCGCCGTACACGCTGTTCGGCCGCACCCTGCGCGCCCTCGGCAACCTGTCACCGAACCTCTCGGGGCGCCTCGCGCTCCGCGCCTTCTTCGTCACCACGCCCCGCGCCCCCGTGCGCGACGCCGACGTCGACACCCATCACGCCGCGCTCCGGACCCGGCTCGACGTCCGTGGACATGAGCTCGTGGCCTACGAGTGGGGCACCGGCCGGGACACCGTGCTGATCCTCCACGGGTGGCGCGGGCGGGCCTCCCAGCTCGCACCCCTGGTGCGCGAGCTCGTCGCCGAGGGGTTCCGTGTCGTGTCGTTCGACGCCCCGGCACACGGCGGCTCCCCCGGCCGTCGGGCCGACATCCGTGACTGGGTCGCCGCGGTGGAAGCCCTGGACCGGCTCCACGGCCCCTTCCGCGCGATCGTCGGGCACTCGTTGGGGGCCCTGGCCGCACTCACGGCAGCCCGCACGTCCGTGCGGACCGGACGGGTCGCGGTCGTGTCCGGGGCCGGCGGGCCGGACGCGTTCCTCACCGAGTTCGCACGCGAGCTCCTGCTCGACCACGCCACCCGGGCGCAGCTCGAGGCGCGCTTCCACGAGCGGCTGGGCGAGAACCAGGACTCGACCGCCGCCCGCTACGACGCGGTCGCGCACCCGCTGCCCGCAGGGACCGAGCTGCTCGTCGTGCACGACCGGGGCGACCGGCGCATGCCCGACCACGACGCGCGCCGGCTGCACGACGCGCACGTCGGCCGCTCGGCCATGGTCCGCACCTCGGGGTCCGGCCACACCTCGATCCTCTCGTCCGACGTGGCGCTCGACGCCCTCACCGCGTTCGTGCGCGGTGGGCTCGCCGCGGTCGACGACCTCGACGCGGACGTCCTGGCGCACGCAGCGGGGCCCTGAACATCGACGATCGTCCCGTCCGTGCAGAGGTCGCGCGGGGCGGGCGAACCCCCGACCCGCGTAACATCGGACGGATGGCCTCAACGCCTCCGGCTCCGCGCCGGACCTTCCCCGAGGCTCTTCGCTCCCGCAGCGACGAGCACCTCGTCGCGCTGCTGCTGCAGCGCCCTGACCTGGCCACTCCTTCGCCGTCGACGCTGCGCTCGCTCGCAGCACGTGCCACCAGCCGTACCAGCCTGGACCGGGCGATCGCCCGGCTCGACGCCCTCGAGCTCCAGGTCCTCGAATCCGTCCTCGTCCTCGGGGACCAGCCCCCTCCGCGGACGCCGACGTCCCGCCCGGCACGACCCACGAGCCGCGCACCTGGCGACGACGCGGCCGTGACGGTCGACCGCGTCCTCGACGCGCTCGGCGCGAGCGACGCGGACTCCCCGGTCGTGCGGGCCGCGCTCGCCCACCTCGAGGAGGCCGCGCTGCTGTGGGACCGCGACCCGTCGCCGCGCACCGACCTCGCGGTCGCACCGGGCCTGTCGGAGGTGCTCGGCCCCTACCCGGCCGGACTCGGCCCCTCCGACCCGTCGTCCCCCCTCGCTGCCCGGCCGGCCGACGCCCGCGCCCCGGGCGACACCGGGACGACCGCCCTCGCCGACCTCCTGGCGGACGCGCCACCTGGTGCCCGCAGCATCCTCGACGCCCTCACCTGGGGGCCGCCCGTGGGCGTCGCGCCGCGCGCCGATCCCGTGGGTCGCGAGGCGACGACGTGGCTCCTGCGACAGCGTCTCCTGCTCGCGTCCGACGAGCGGCACGTCGTCCTGCCGCGCGAGGTCGCCCTCGTCCTGCGCGAGGGCCGCACGCACGCCCGGCCGCTCGCCCACCCGCCCGAGCCCGACGCCCCGCACTTCGCCGAGGACACCATCGCCGCGGAGGCCGCTCGCGCGGCGCAGGACGCGGTCCGGCTCGTCGCCCACCTCCTCGCGCTGTGGCAGGCCTCTCCGCCGAGCGTCCTGCGCGCAGGCGGCCTGGGCGTGCGGGACCTCCGGCGCCTCGCGACGACGCTCGAGGTCGAGGAGCCGACGGCCGCGTTCGTCGCCGAGCTCGCGCTCGCCGCAGGTCTCGTGGTCGACGACGGAGAGGACCCGCCCTCGTTCACCGTCACGGTCGCGGGCGAGGACTGGCTCGACCTTCCCCTCGCACCGCGCTGGGCGCTGCTCGCCGCAGCCTGGGCAGGCTCGGGCCGGACTCCGTGGACCGTCGGCAGCCGCGACGAGCGGGGCACGCTGCGCGCCGCGCTCGAACCCGACCTCACCCGGCCGTGGGTCCCGCGTCTGCGCTCCGACCTGCTGTCCGCGCTCGCCGACCGCCCCGGGACGGCACTGACCTCGGGCGACCTCCTGGCGGTCCTGCGCTGGGGGTCGCCCCGGTCGGTCCCTCCGCTCCAGGCGATCGAGGGCCTGCTCCACGAGGCCCACCTCCTGGGGGTCACGGGCGTCGGGGCGCTCGCCCCCACGGGCCGTGCGCTCCTGCGGCCCGACGGCGCCACGCCCGCCGCGCGCACGAACGCCCCCGCGGAGTCGAGCAGGTCGGGCGCGCCCGCGCTCACGTCCGCGGAGGCGACTCTCGCGACCGCCCTCGAGTCGGTCCTGCCGCCCGAGGTCGACGAGCTCCTGCTCCAGGGCGACCTCACGGGGATCGTCCCGGGCCGACCGAGCACCGCGCTCGAGCGGCTCCTGGAGGACGCCGCCGAGGTCGAGTCGCGCGGGGCTGCGATCACGGTCCGCTTCACCCCCGAGTCCCTGACCCGCGCGTTCGACGCCGGCCGCACCGCGGACGACCTGCTGACCGACCTCGCGAGCCACTCGCGCTCCTCGCTCCCCCAACCCCTCGACTACCTGGTCCGCGACACCGCTCGCCGGCACGGGCGGCTGCGGGTCGGGAGCGCGTCGGGCTACGTGCGCGCGGAGGACGCCGCGCTCCTGACGGGACTCGTGGAGGACCCGTCGCTGCGTCACCTGTCGCTGTTCCGCATCGCGCCCACCGTCCTGGTCTCGCTCGTCCCCGCGGCGACGCTCCAGGCCGCGCTGCGCGACCGTGGTCTCGCCTCGACCGTCGAGGGACCCGACGGGCGGGTCGTGCGCACCGAGCGGCTCCGCACCACGGTCCGTTCCCGCGTGGGCGGGCGACGCCCGCTGGACACGGCCACCCGGGGGCGCTCCGCCGTCGGGCAGGCGGTGCACCAGGAGGACGCCGCGGCCCGCCGCGAGCGGTACGCCGAGCTCGTCCCCCGTCTGCGCGCGGCCGACGACGCGGCGCTCGCCGCTCCTCCCACGGCGACGACCCGTGAGGACGTCGCACCCGAACCTCGCGGAACAACCGAACCCCCCGCGGCGTTGGGACTCCTGCGCGACGCGATCGACGCGGGCGACCACGTGGTCCTCGAGACGATCGACCCCACCGGTCAGCCGACCCGGCGCCGCGTCAAGCCCCTCGTCCTGGAGGGCGGCCGTCTGCGCGCCCTCGACCCCGCGCGCGACGCCGAGCTGACCGTCGCCGTCCATCGCATCGCGGGCGTCTTCACCGACGCCCCCGCCCCCACCCAGGACGCGTCGACCGACGCGACCACGAACGCGTCGGCGGGGGCGCCGAACGACTAGCCCGCACCACCCGCGTCACGACACGGCGCACCACCCGGAAGGACGCCCATGGCCGACGGCCCCCTGATCGTGCAGAGCGACAAGACCTTGCTGCTCGAGGTCGACCACCCCCGCTCGGGCGACGCCCGACGGGCGATCGCCCCCTTCGCCGAGCTCGAGCGCGCCCCCGAGCACGTCCACACCTACCGGCTCACGCCGCTCGGGCTGTGGAACGCGCGCGCCGCGGGGCACGACGCCGAGCAGGTCGTCAACGTGCTGCTCGAGTACAGCCGCTACCCCGTGCCGCACGCGCTGCTCGTCGACGTCGCGGAGACCATGGCGCGCTACGGGCGACTCCAGCTCGTGGCGCACCCGACGCACGGGCTCGTGCTCCAGGCGACGGACAAGGCCGTGCTCGCCGAGGTCCTCAAGTCCAAGCGGACCGCGGGCCTGGTCGGCGACCGGCTCGGTGACGACTCGGTGGTCGTGCACCCGTCCGAGCGCGGGCACCTCAAGCAGGTCCTGCTCAAGCTCGGCTGGCCCGCCGAGGACCTCGCGGGGTACGTCGACGGCGAGAAGCACCCGATCGACCTGTCCCCGACCGACCCGGCGCACGAGGACAAGCCCTGGGCCATGCGGCCCTACCAGCAGCAGGCCGTCGAGGGGTTCTGGCACGGGGGCAGCGGCGTCGTCGTGCTCCCTTGTGGCGCGGGCAAGACGATCGTCGGCGCAGGCGCCATGGCGAAGTCCGGGACGACGACCCTGATCCTCGTGACGAACACGGTGAGCGCGCGCCAGTGGCGCGACGAGCTCGTGCGGCGCACGACGCTCACCGAGGACGAGATCGGCGAGTACTCGGGCGCCCGCAAGGAGATCAAGCCCGTCACCATCGCGACGTACCAGGTGCTCACGACCAAGCGGAAGGGCGTCTACACGCACCTCGAGCTGCTCGACGCGCGCGACTGGGGCCTCGTGGTCTACGACGAGGTCCACCTGCTGCCCGCACCGATCTTCCGCATGACCGCGGACCTCCAGGCGCGCCGGCGCCTGGGCCTGACCGCGACGCTCGTGCGCGAGGACGGGCGCGAGGACGAGGTCTTCAGCCTGATCGGGCCCAAGCGGTACGACGCGCCCTGGAAGGACATCGAGGCCCAGGGGTACATCGCGCCCGCGGACTGCGTCGAGGTGCGCCTCACGCTGTCCGACCGCGACCGCATGGCGTACGCGACCGCCGAGCCCGAGGACAAGTACCGGCTCGCTGCCACCGCGGCGGGCAAGAACCGCGTCGTCGAGCAGATCGCCGCCGCGCACCCCGACGACCAGGTCCTCGTGATCGGCCAGTACCTCGACCAGCTCGAGGAGCTCGGCGACCATCTCGACGCGCCCGTCATCACCGGGGCCACGACCGTGCGCGAGCGCCAGCGGCTGTTCGAGGCGTTCCGGTCCGGGGAGATCTCGCGGCTCGTCGTGAGCAAGGTCGCGAACTTCTCGATCGACCTCCCCGAGGCGTCCGTCGCGATCCAGGTGTCGGGGTCGTTCGGGTCGCGCCAGGAGGAGGCGCAGCGCCTGGGACGCATCATGCGGCCCAAGCAGGACGGGCGCACCGCGCACTTCTACGCCGTGGTCTCGCGCGACACAGTGGACCAGGACTTCGCGGCGCACCGGCAGCGCTTCCTGGCGGAGCAGGGGTACGCGTACCGCATCGTCGACGCCGAGGACCTGGGCGTCGTGCAGTAGAGGGTGGGGTCCCGCGACGCAGGAGCGCGGCCCCCGCCCGGCACGGAACGACGCCCGGTCCGACCGACGGAAGAGCGGACCTGGGCGTCGTGCAGTAGAGGGTGAGGTCCCGCGACGCAGGAGCGCGGCCCCCGCCCGGCACGGAACGACGCCCGGTCCGACCGACGGAAGAGCGGACCTGGGCGTCGTGCACCCACACACGTCCCCCTACCGCGCGCCTGCCTGACGGTCCGCCCCGTGCCGTTCGTCCTCCTGCCCCGTCGGCGTTCCGACGCGACGCGCTCCCGACGCGAAGCCGAGCCAGGTGTGCCGGTTGCCCGCCCAGCACCAGCCGACCTTGGGCGCGCCGCGTCGTTCCTTGCCGTCGCGGCCGGTGCCGTTCGAGATCCACACCGCGGGGGTGCGCGCGTCGAGGCGCCCCGGGCCCTTGCGGAGCCGCGAGCCGATCGTCATGTAGCAGTGGTTGCGCTCGACGACGCCGGGCACCTGGAGCGCCCAGTGGATGCCCTCGACGAGGACGAGCGGTGTGCGGTCGCGTCGCGTGATCTCGGGCAGCGCCTCGTCGGGGGACCAGTTCGCCATGTCGTCGCCGCGGTCGACGTCGGTCACGACGTACAGCGGGCCCTCCGGCAGCGTGAGCCCCTCGATGGGCTCGAAGCGGTCGACGTCCTCCATGTCGACCACGACGAAGCCCTCCTTGTCCCCCCGCCGAAGCAGCGGTGCGAGGACGGACGGCGGGGCGAGGCGGGGATGCACGGCGAGCAGCCCGCCGTCGGGTGCATCGTGCGCAAGGTGCCCGACGGCGTCGCGCACCTCGTCCGCCGACAGCCCGGCGAGAGCAGGGACGCCGAGCGCGATCAGCCGCTCGGCCTGGTCGACGAGCGGCGGCAGGGCAGACCCCGGTCGCAGTGCCGTCGCCGGCGCTGCGGGCGGGGCCGCAGCTCGTGCGGGCGTCAAGGCCGTCATGGTCGTCGTGGTCGTCATTGGGTTCCTCTCGTCGACGTCCCCCTCTAACATGGTACGCCGTACGAACATTCCCGACAGGAGATCCGTGGCGTCACACCCGCGCCTTGCACCACCACGGCGGGTGAAATGCCCCTGCTGTCCCGTTTCACGATTGCGGCACCCGCACCCGTGGGAAAGGATCACGAGGTGGCCTCGTCGTCCGTTCCCCCTGCACTCCCCCGCCCGGCGCACCGTGCGCGCCTGTCCGTCCTCCGCGGTGCCCTGTCGCTCGGGATCGCCGCCGCGCTCACCCTGACCGGCCTCGGCTCCACCGCGACAGCCGAGCAGCCGCTCAACCTCCCGGGCAGGATCACCGACCCCGCCGGGGTGCTCGGGGACCGGGTCGACGAGGTCGAGACCGCGATGGACCGGCTGGAGGAGGACACCCCGTACCAGCTCTTCGTCGTGTACGTCGACACCTTCGACGGGCAGGACGCGCAGACCTGGGCCACCTCGACGGCCAACCTGTCCGGCCTGGGCCGGGACGACGTCCTGCTGGCCGTCGCGACCACGGACCGCCGGTACGACCTGTCGGCCGACCACAACATCGGCCTGTCCGAAGCCTCGCTCGACACCGTCCAGGAGGCGATCGAGGACCAGCTCAGGCAGGACGACTGGGCGGGGGCCGCAGTCGCCGCAGCGGACACCCTGCACACCGAGGCGACGGGCTCGTCGTCCTCGGGCGCCTCGGGCTGGCTCGTGGCCCTCGTGGTCGGCCTGCTCGCGATCGCAGGCTTCTTCGTGCTCCGCGCGATCCTGAGCAAGCGCCGCGGGACGGCCGCGAAGCCCGGCGGGCCGGACGAGGCCGACGAGCTCGCCCAGCTCCCGACCGACGAGCTGGACCGGCGCGCCAGCTCTGCCCTCGTCGCGATCGACGACGCCGTCAAGACGTCCGAGCAGGAGCTCGGGTTCGCGCAGGCCCAGTTCGGCCTCGAGGCGACGCAGGAGTTCCAGGTCGCGCTCGAGAAGGGCAAGCAGCAGGTGTCCCAGGCCTTCGCGCTGCGCCAGCAGCTCGACGACGACACCCCGGAGGCCGAGCCCCAGGCCCGCACGATGATGGCGCAGATCATCGCGCTGTGCACCGAGGTCGCCCGTTCGCTCGACACCGAGTCCGCCCAGTTCGACGAGCTGCGCGACCTCCAGTCCCGCGCCCCCGAGGTCCTCGACACGGTCGAACGTCGCGCGGGCGAGGTCGAGGCCCGCGTCGTTCCGGCCCGCAGCACGCTCGCCGCGCTCTCCGCGACCTACCCGGAGGCAGCGCTCGCCTCCGTCTCGGCGAACCCCCAGCAGGTCCTCCACCTCGTCGCAGGTGCCCGCGAGGCGATCGCCGCGGGGCGTGCAGCACTCGAGGGCAAGGACCGGGCGTCCGCCGTCGCGCACGCCCGCGCCGCCGAGAACGCCGTCGGGCAGGCCGTGACCCTCCTCGACGCGATCGACTCCGCGGGCGAGGTCCTCGCGCAGGCGGGCCAGCGCCTCGACGTCGCGGTCGCGTCGATCACCGCGGACATCGCCGACGCCGCCCGCCTGGCACCGGCCGACCCGACCGTGTCGGCGCGCGCCACCGAGGCGCAGTCCGCGGTGGCCGAGGCACAGACCGCACGCGGCGGTGGCGACCCCATCGCGGCCCTGCGCCGGCTCACCGACGCCGAGGCCGCGATCGACGCCGCCCTGGCACCGTTCCGTGCGAGCGCCGAGCAGGCCGCGCGCGCCGCGGCGCTCCTGCGCGACACGATCGGGCGCGTCGACTCCCAGGTCCGCGCGACGAACGACTTCATCGAGACCCGTCGTGGCGCCGTCGGGCCCGAAGCCCGCACGCGGCTGTCCGAGGCGATCCGCCACCTCGGCGAGGCCCGCGCACTCCAGCCCTCCGACCCCGTGCGCGCGCTCGCCACGGCCCAGCAGGCCGACGCGCTCGCCCAGGCCGCGGCACAGCTCGCGCAGCGCGACGCGTCCGCGTGGGAGTCCCAGCAGAACGACGCGGGGATGTTCGGCGGCGGCTCGGGAGGCGGTGGCAACAACGTCGGCGGCATGGTCCTGGGCGGCATCCTCCTCGACCAGATCCTGCGCGGCGGGGGCGGCGGACGCCGGTCGGGAGGCGGCTTCGGCGGCGGCTACGGCGGAGGCGGGTTCGGGGGCGGTGGCTTCGGCGGGTCGTCGGGCCGCTCGTCACGGGGCTCGTCGGGCGGCAGGTCCTCGGGCGGCCGCTCGAGCAGAGGAGGACGGTTCTAGGTCGGACGGCACGGCAGGCACGAGCATCGCGCACCCCATCCACGAGCAGGAAGGCACGACCGATGGCAGAGAAGCAGAGCATCTTCGGACGCATCACCCAGCTGGCCAAGGCGAACATCAACTCGCTCCTCGACAGTGCCGAGGACCCGCAGAAGATGCTGGACCAGCTCGTCCGCGACTACACCAACAGCATCGCCGACGCCGAGCAGGCCGTCGCTCAGACCATCGGCAACCTCCGGCTCGCAGAGCAGGACTACAACGAGGACGTCGCGGCAGTGCGCGAGTGGGGTGACAAGGCCGCCGCCGCGTCCGCGCAGGCCGACCGTTTCCGCTCGTCGGGCGACACCGCAGGCGCCGACAAGTTCGACAACCTCGCCAAGGTCGCGCTCCAGCGGCAGATCTCCGCCGAGGGCGAGGTCCGCCAGGCCGAGCCGCTCATCGCGTCGCAGCGCGATACCGTCGAGAAGCTCAAGACCGGCCTCGCGCAGATGAAGGGCAAGCTGGGCGAGCTCAAGTCCAAGCGTGACTCCCTCGTCGCCCGCCAGAAGTCCGCCGAGGCCCAGCAGACCGTCCAGGGCGCGATCAGCTCGATCAACGTCCTCGACCCCACGAGCGAGGTGTCGCGCTTCGAGGAGAAGGTGCGTCGCGAGGAGGCCAAGGCGCTCGGCCAGGCCGAGGTCGCCGCGTCCTCGCTCGACGCACAGTTCGAGGAGCTCGACGCATCAGGGGCGAACATCGAGGTCGAGGCGCGGCTCGCGGCGCTCAAGAGCGGCGGGGCCTCCCCTGCCCCGCAGATCACGCCCACGACGGTGACGTCGGTCGAGGCCGGCACGCAGGACGCCCCGTCCGGGAACTGGTAGGCCCCGACC